>JAJUHM010000128.1 GCA_029279925.1 Aquabacterium olei | reverse complement strand
TTGTTCCTCTCGAACGGCACGCCCATGCTGCTGGCCGGAGACGAACTGGGACGCACGCAGCGGGGCAACAACAACGCCTATTGCCAGGACAACGCGCTGAGCTGGGTGGACTGGACGGACGCGGAGCGCCACCCGCTCAATGCGCTGGTTCAACGGCTGGCAAGCCTGCGCCGCGCGCTACCGGCCCTCCGTCGAACCGACTTCCTCTCGGGGCTGCCGGGGCCGGACGGGCGCAAGGACCTCGCCTGGTTCAATGCCGCCGGTTGCGAGATGCGACTCGACGACTGGCACAACCCAGCGGTTCGCAGCGCCTGTGCCATCTGGTGCGGACAGCAGACCGACGAGCGCGACGAGCACGGACGCGCTCTGCCCTGTGAAAGCGTGCTCATCATCGTCAACGCCTATCACGACCGCCTTCGCTTTGCGCTGCCGGCGTACCGGCACGACACCTGGCAGGTCCGCCTGGACACGGCAGCCGAAGACGGCGCCCCGAGCCGACTGACCTGGCATGTCGGCGAGCGCTACCCCGTTGCGGGCCGATCGTTGGTCCTCATGACCCAACCGCACGACGAAAGAACATGATGCGAGCCTGCCACCACATGCCCTACGGGGCGACGCTGATGCCGCAAGGCGGCGCCGTGTTCCGCCTGTGGGCTCCAGCCCAGGTCGACATGGACCTGATGATCTACGACACCGAAGGCCAGTCACGCCCCTATCCGGTCGAGCCAGACGCGTTGGGCTGGCGCGAGGTCATCGTGCCGGACGCCCGCGCGGGCACCCGCTACCACTGGCGGGTGCACAGTGCCGAGGGCCCTCTTCTGGTGCCCGATCCCGCATCTCGGAGCAACCCCGACGGGGT
Source organism: Aquabacterium olei (assembly GCA_029279925.1). Lineage (GTDB taxonomy): Bacteria > Pseudomonadota > Gammaproteobacteria > Burkholderiales > Burkholderiaceae_C > Aquabacterium > Aquabacterium olei_A. Next base: position 8,116 of record JAJUHM010000128.1, on the reverse strand, counting down.
TTCGGGGCCCAGCGAGGTGACCGACCCGCTGGCCTTCGAATGGGACGAGAACTGGCACGGCCTGCCATGGAACGACGCGATCCTCTACGAGTTGCATGTCGGTACGTTCACGCAGGAGGGCACCTACCGAGCGGCCACTGAACGGCTGGCCTCGCTGGCCGATCTCGGCATCACCTGCATTCAACTGATGCCGCAGGCCGCCTTTCCCGGGCGGTTCGGATGGGGGTACGACGGGGTGCTGCATTTTGCCCCTCATGCGCCCTTCGGCCCGCCGGACGAGCTCAAGGCCTTCGTGCAGGCGGCCCACCGGCTGGGGATGATGGTGATGCTCGACGTGGTCTACAACCACTTCGGTCCGGAAGGCAACTTCCTGCCGCTGTATGCGCCCACGTTCTTCACCGACCGGCACCCGACGCCCTGGGGGCCAGGACCCAACTTCGACGGGCCGGACGCGTCCGCTGTGCGCGGCTTCTTCATACACAACGCGCTGTATTGGCTGGAGGAGTTCCGGTTCGATGGCCTGCGGTTCGACGCGGTGCATGCGATTCAGGATGACAGCCGACCGGACATTCTGGAGACCCTGTCCATCCGCTGTCGGGCGGCCTGTGCCGGCCGGCACGTGCACCTTGTTCTGGAGAACGACCACAACGACGCCCGCCGCCTCGCGACGGGCGCCCCCGCGGGGCGCTTCGACGCGCAGTGGAGCGGCGACGCGCACCATGCCCTTCACGTCTGGCTGACTGGCGAGCGCGAAGGCTACTACGCCGAGTACGCCGAGGCGCCCTTGAACATGCTGGCTCAGTCATTGAGCCAAGGCTTTGCGATGACGGGAGCCCCGCACCTGGCCGATGTCGGGCAGCAGGCCGCAAACCCCCGCCGCCGGGCCACGGAGCCGGTACCCCTCCCCTGCACCGTGAACTTCCTGCTCAACCACGACCAGATCGGCAACCGGGCCCACGGTGAACGGCTGCATGCACTGGTGGCCGAGGCCCCCATGCGGCTGGCGGTGGCGATCCTGCTGCTGAACCCCTCTGTGCCGCTGATGTTCATGGGCGAAGAGCACGGCGCCACGGTGCCCTTCCTCTACTTCGCAGACTGGCAAGGCGCTCTGCGGGACGCCGTGGTCGAGGGACGCCGCCGCGAATTCGCGCACTTCAGCGCTTTCCGGGATCCCGACGTCCGCGCCACCATCGCAGACCCTTGCGACGAGGCCACATTGCGCCGCTGCAAGCTGGACTGGTCCGCATTCGAGCAGGCGCCCGCCCGGGCCTGGCGGGATTGGTACGCCAGGCTGATCGGGCTGCGGCAGAGCGAACTGTGTCCGCACCTGCACGGCCTGGCACCCGCTGGTCACACAGGAGCCGTGATTGCGGGACGGGGTCTGGATGTGCAATGGCACTTCACGAACGTGCTCGGACAGGCGACGCGAACCCTGCGCATGCAGGCCAACCTGTCTGACACCCCGCTGCAGTGTCCGACGTCTGCGCAGGACAGCCCAGTGAACGCCATCGTGCTCGACGTCGGCACGGTCGATGACGGTCAACTCGGACCGTGGTCGGCGCGCTGGCAATGGCTGAGCGGCGACGGCGAAACAGCATGAGCAGCGAGCACACCATGACGGACCACGCATCCTCCACCCTGCTAGTGGATTTGGGCAAGGCCAGCGGCCTCCAGCTGTCCTACACCGACTACTGGGGGCAAACGCGCTCCCTGCAGGAACCGGCGTTGAGGCACTTTCTCCGTGCCATCGGGCATGAACCCGACAGCGAAGAGGCGCTGCGCGAGGCCCTGGCACACCACCATGGCGCCAGCGGGCTCGACGAGCTGCGCCCCGTGTGCGTGCGCCGACGCACCGGGGCGCCGGTACTCGACCTGTCCCGCTGCGGTGCGGCCGCCAGCACATGGCAGCTGCAACTTGAGCAAGGCGGCTACCAGGCCGGCCCTGTGCACAACGGGTGCATCCACTGGCCTGAATGGCCGCCCGAGGGCTACCACCAGCTGACGGTCCACGCCAGCGATGGGGCGCCGCTCCTCGAGACGCAGCTCGTGCTGTGTCCCGAGCGCACCTTCGTGCCTCCTTCGCTGGCCGAGGGCGAACGCTGGTGGGGACCCACCGTGCAGCTGTACGCCCTGCGCAGCGAGCGCAATTGGGGGATGGGAGATTTCGGTGACCTGCGCCAACTGATCGACCTCGCAGCCGAACAGGGCGCAGCCTTTGTCGGCCTCAGCCCATTGCATGGGCTGTTTCCGCACGACCCGATGCGCGCCAGCCCCTACAGCCCCTCGCACCGCGCCACGCTGAACACGCTCTACATCGATGTCGAGCACGTGCCCGAGTACGCCGCCTGTGCCAGCGCCACCCAGCTCGTCCGCAGCGCCGCCTTCCAGCGGCAGTTGCACACGCTGCGTGAGAGCGCGCACATCGACCACGCCGGTGTCGCCCACGCCAAGCACCGCGTGTTGCGGCTGCTGTACGCGCACTTTCGCAGCCACCATCTGGAGGCCGGCACTTCACGTGGCCGGGCTTTTGAAGCCTTTCTGGCCCGCGGCGGCCGCCCGCTGTGGCTCCAGGCCCGCTTCGACACCCTGCAGGCCCTGGCGCATGGCCGGGACCCGCATGCCTGGGGCTGGCTGCAATGGCCGCCCGAGTGGCAGGATGCGGATGGCCCCGCAGCACGCGCCGAGACGGACGCGCACCGCGTGGAGGTGGAGTGGCATCTGTACCTGCAATGGCTGGCCGAGACCCAGTTGGCCGAGGCCGCCCGCCATGCCCGGCAGCGCGGCATGCCGCTGGGTCTTTACCTGGACGTGGCGGTCGGCGTGAACGAGGGCGGAGCCGAGACCTGGGGTGACCCCCGGCTGTTCGCCATGGGCGTGCACATTGGCGCACCGCCGGAAGAGTACAACCCCGCGGGCCAGGACTGGGGCCTTCCCCCGATGATCCCGCGGGCCCTGCGCGAGCGGGGCTACGCGCCGTTCATCGAGATGCTGCGGGCCGTGATGCGGCATGCCGGTGCCCTTCGGCTGGATCACGTCATGGCGCTCGCTCGGCTGTTCTGGGTACCGCCTGACCAGGGGGCCGCACACGGCACCTACATGACGTATCCGCTGGATGCGCTGCTCGGCCTGCTGGCACTCGAAAGCCACCGCCATCGCTGCCTCGTGGTCGGCGAAGACCTCGGCACCGTGCCGGAAGGGTTCCGCGAGCGCCTGGGCGAGGCCGGGGTCCTTTCGTATTGCCCGCTCTACTTCGAACGCCGCAGCGACGGACAGTTCCGGCCTCCGGGGGAGTGGCAAGCTCAGGCCCTGGCGGTGGTGGGCACACACGACCTGCCGCCGCTGCGCGCGTGGTGGCGCGGCGACGACATCGACATCCGCGATCGCCTCGGTCTGTATCCCAGCGACGAGCAACGCCGCCATCAGGTGCTCGGGCGCGCACACGAACGGGTTGCCCTGCTGCTCCTGCTCGAAGCCGAGGGCCTGTGGCCTGCAGGCGCCAGCGCCCACCCCGGCGGGGTCGATGATGCGGACCCTCGCTTCACTGACGCGGTCTGCACCCTTGTCGCGCGCAGCCGGGCCATGCTGGCCGGCGTTCAACTCGAGGACATCGCCCAGCAGGTGGAGCAGGTGAACGTCCCCAGCACCACCGAGACGCAACACCCCAACTGGCGGGTCAAGCTCCCTTTGACGCTGGAGGAACTGCGCCGCGATCCTCGCTGGCGCAGCGTGGCCCACGCCCTGCGCAGCGTTCGCCCTCGGGCCGATGCACCCGCCCGGCTGCTGGACAGCCTGCCGCCGCTGACAAGCGCCTGCGTGCCGCGCGCAACCTACCGCGTGCAGTTCCATGCGGGCATGCGCTTCGCCGATGCCGCAGCCGCCGTGCCCTATCTGGCCCAACTCGGGATCGGGCACCTTTATGCGTCGCCCTACCTCAAGGCGCGTCCCGGCAGCACCCATGGCTACGACATCATCGACCACCAGGCGCTGAACCCCGAAATCGGCACTGCGCAGGACCATGCCGCGCTGTGCGCGGCGCTGGCACGGCACGGCATGGGGCAGTTGCTCGACATCGTGCCCAACCACATGGGTGTGCTGGAGGCCGACAACCGCTGGTGGATGGACGTGCTCGAGTGCGGTCCGGCCTCGGTGCACGCCCGCACCTTCGACATCGAATGGCACGCCCCGGAGCCGGAACTCCGCGGCCGGGTGCTGCTGCCCGTGCTGGGCGACCATTACGGACGCGTGCTCGAGGCCGGCGATCTGCGCCTTGCGTTCGACTCCGCAGCCGGCGAGTTTGCCGTGCACTACCACGCCCACCGCTTCCCCATCGACCCGCGAGACTACCCTGCCATTCTCGCCATGGCGGACCCCGTGCCTGGCGACGAGGGGGCGTCCACGCTGCCGGCAGTGCAGTCCCTGATCGACGCGTTTGGCCAGCTACCCGACCGCAACACGCCAGACGAGGCCGCGCGGCTCCGCCGACAGCGCGACAAGGACCTCCTCAAGCAGCAGTTCGCCGAACTGCATGGCAGCCACGACTGGATCCGCCTGTGGGTGCAGGGGGCCGTGCAGCGACTGAATGGTCAGGCTGGCGATGGCGGCTCACTGGACGAGCTGGACGCCCTTCTACGCAGGCAGGCCTACCGCCTGGCCTTCTGGCGCGTGGCCGGCGACGACGTGAACTACCGCCGCTTCTTCGATGTCAGCACGCTGGCTGCCGTGCGCATGGAGGAGGAGCCCGTCTTCGAGCGCACCCACCAGACGGTGCTCCGCTGGGTGGACGAGGGGCTGGTTCAGGGGCTGCGCATCGACCACCCGGACGGACTCAGCGATCCCCAGGCCTACTTCACGCAGTTGCAGTCACGCCATGTCGCCATGCAGGTGGCGCGCGATGTGCACCCCCGCGCGCTCTACATTGCCGTCGAGAAGATCCTGGCCGAGCATGAACGCATTCCCGCGGACTGGCCCGTCCACGGCGGCACCGGCTACCGCTTTGCCAACCTTGTCAACGGCCTGTTTGTGGACAGCAGCCAGGAGGCGGACATGAACGCCGCGTACGCCGGCTTTGTCCGCCACATCCCCGACTTCGACGAGATCCTGTACGAGGCAAAGCGGCTCATCATGAGCACCTCGCTCGCCAGCGACCTGCAGATCGTCACCGAAGCGCTGCACCGCGTTGCGACCATGGACCGGCGCACCTGCGACTTCACGCGCAAACGCCTGCGAGAAGCGCTCACCGAGGTGGCGGCCGGACACCCGGTCTACCGCACCTACATCGGCGAGCAGGGTGTCAGCGCCGTGGACGAACGCCACGTCGGCTGGGCTTGTGCCGAGGCACGGCGCCACAGTCAGGCCTCCGAGGTGAGCGCGATCGACTTCATCCAGGACGTGCTGCTGAATGCCGCAGACGAGGCGAACGAGGTTCGGCGCGCCGCGATGCACGCCTTCATCAGGCGCTGGCAGCAGTTCACGGCTCCGGTGATGGCCAAGGCGATGGAGGACACCGCCTTCTACCGCTATCACCGGTTGCTCTCTCTGAACGAGGTCGGCGGAGATCCCCGCCGCTACGGCGTTTCGCCGGCCGCGTTCCATGCGGCCAATGCGACCCGGCTGCGACACACCCCACACGCCATGCTGGCCACATCCACCCACGACAGCAAGCGGTCCGAGGATGTGCGGGCCCGTCTTGACGTCCTGTCCGAGATGCCGCAGACCTGGGCCGCCGCGCTCGGACGCTGGCAGACCCTGAACAGGCCGCTGGCCGAGCGCATGGAGGTGACGATCGATCCGCAGGACGAGTACCTGCTGTACCAGACGCTTGTCGGCATCTGGCCTCTGACGGCGCCCGATGAAACGGCACTGGCTGCGCTGCGCGAGCGGGTGCAGGGCTACATGCTCAAGGCGCTGCGCGAGGCCAAGCTCCGCACCAGCTGGATCAACCCCGATCTGGCCCATGAAGGGCATCTGGCGCGCTTCATCGACCGGCTGTTGGGCACCCTCGACCCCAACCCCTTCCTGACCGACCTGCAGGCCTTCATCGAGCCCGTGTCCCGACAGGGTGTCATCAACAGCCTCAACCAGGTGCTGCTCAAACTCACCGTGCCGGGCGTTCCCGACATCTACCAAGGCTGCGAGACCTGGCAGTTCAACCTGGTCGATCCCGACAACCGCCGTCCAGTCGACTTCCCGGCCATGGCCGCCTTGCTGTCCGACGTGCAGGCCGCCTATGCCGAGGGCGCGCTGAACGCGGACTGTGCCTCCCGCTGGCTACAGCATCCCGCCACCGGTCACATCAAGATGGCCATCACGTGGCGGCTGCTCACCCTGCGCGAGCGGCATGCACCGCTGTTCCTCTCCGGAGACTACCGACCGCTCGGTATCGAAGGTCCGGCGGCCGGTGCGCTGGTGGCCTTCATGCGCCACCATACCGGGCTGCCCCCTTGCGTGGTGCTGTCCACCCGGATGGGGCTCAAGCTGGGCGCAGCCCCGTGGGCAGACGAGACGCTGAGCTGGCCGTCGGTGCCGGGCGAGGCCCTGCCCGATGGCGAGCCGGTCTGGCTCGATGCGCTCACGGGCCGCGTATTGCCGGTCGAGCGCGTGTCAGGCGACGATGGGCCAGGCTGGCGACTGCGCCTGGCCGATGCGTTCGCCTGGTGGCCGCTGGCGGTGGTGGTACCGGCTTCGACCACGCCTTCTGTCGAGGACGCTGCATGACGACGGTGCTGGCGCCGCTGGCCTTTCTGGGCGAAGCGTTGCTCGCCCTCGTGCGTGGCATGCCAGGGCGCTGGCGCTTTCGACGGGCCGACTTTGCCCGCGTCCTGGCCGACAGCAGCGCGCGGGCCTTGCCGATCGTGCTCGTCGTGAACCTGCTGGTCGGCGCCATCCTGGCCTTCGTCGGCGCCGTGCAGCTCGTCAAGTTCGGCGCCGGCATCTTCGTGGCCGATCTCGTGGCCATCGCGGTCGCACGCGAGATGGGCGCCGTCATCACCGCGGTGGTCATGTGCGGACGCACCGGCGCCGCCTTCGCGTCCGAGCTGGCCACGATGCACGCCAACGAAGAGATCGATGCGCTGCAGGTGCTCGGTCTGCCAGCTGTGGACCATCTGGTGGTGCCACGCGTGCTGGCCCTGTTGGTGATGATGCCCCTGCTGTATGCCTATGGCTGTGCGGCCGGGTTCATGGGCGGCTTTCTGGTCGGCTGGGGGATGCTGCAGCTGGCCCCGCAAGCCTATCTGGACCGCAGCCTCATGGTCCTGCAGGGCACGCACCTGGCCCTCGGGTTCAGCAAGGCCCTCGTGTTCGGCCTGCTGGTGGCCCTGGCGGGCTGCTTCCATGGCCTCAACGCACCAAGGCACGCTGCAGGCGTCGGCCAGGCCGCCACACGCGCCGTCGTCACCGGCATCGTCGGCGTGATCGCGCTGGACGCCGTGTTTGCCGTCTGCGCCAACGCGCTGGGGGTCTGACGATGGCGGCGCCGCTGGTTCAAGTCGAGGACCTGTGCATGCGCTTCGGCGATCGGCTCATCCAGTCGCACGTCAGCTTCGACGTCGAGCCGGGCGTGATCTTCGCCATCATGGGCGGCAGCGGCTGCGGCAAGAGCACCCTGCTCAAGCACATGATCGGGCTGCTGGAACCCGCTGCAGGCCGCATCGCCTATGACGGATGCGATTACTGGCAGGCCACAGAGCCTCAGCGCACACGCATCCGGAGTGGCTTCGGCGTGCTGTTCCAGAGTGCGGCGCTCTGGTCGTCCATGAGCGTGCTCGACAACGTGCTGCTGCCCCTCGAACAACTCACTGACCTGGGTGCCGATGAACGAGAGGCACGCGCCCGCGAGGCGCTCGGCTGGGTCGGCCTGACCGATGCCGCAGACGCGCAGCCTGCACAACTCAGCGGCGGCATGCGCAAGCGCGCCGGGTTGGCACGGGCCATTGTCGCCCAACCCCGTTTGCTGTTTCTGGACGAGCCTTCGGCGGGCCTCGACCCCGTCAGCTCACGGCGGCTGGACGACCTCATCCTGATGCTGCGCGAGCGCACGGGGGCCGCGGTGCTGCTGGTGAGCCACGAACTGCCCAGCCTCATGGCCATCGCGGACGATGGCATCTTCCTGGATGCC
>JAJUHM010000127.1 GCA_029279925.1 Aquabacterium olei | reverse complement strand
GTCGAACCGGCCCGTGGAATTTGACGAGGCCGCGATCGACTACTGCATCACCTACGAGCGCTCGCCGCCATCCTGGGAACCGGCGGCCTGCACCGTCCGAGAGGGCACGGAAGCCATTCACCCCCACTCGCGCACCCTGTCTCGCGTCAGTGGCGTGTCCACCAGCTTCGTCGAGTCCACGATGCAGCACGATGCGGACTACGTGCAGGTGGCCTTGCTCACGCTGTCAGGCCAGCTTGCCGGCGACATCGGCACCACCCTGCAGAAACTGGACGAGCAACTCGGCGCCAGCGTGGCGCTCGACATCGACTGCGAACATCTGCTGCGCGTGGATTTTGTGGCGGCAGGCGACCTGCTCAACTGGGTCCTGGCCCGCCGGGCCGAAGGGCGCGAAGTCAGCTTCCTGAACCCGCACCGCCTGGTGGCGATGTTTTTTGGCGCAATGGGCATCAACGAGCATGCCCGGGTGAAGATCCTCAGCGCCTAGCCCGCCGCGCGGCAGGTGGCGTGTCGTCGCTGACGGGTGTCGTGAAGGCGCCCGGGCATGCGCCATGCTCAGCTCTTGAAGTCACGCCCCCCGCCCCCATCTCCGAAAGTCCGTCGTTTTCGTCGAGCAGCATGGACTCCTATCACGGCACCACCATCGTCAGCGTTCGCCGCCAGACCCCGCAGGGCTGGCAGGTGGCCATGGGCGGCGATGGCCAGGTCACCCTCGGACACATCGTGGTCAAGGCCACCGCGCGCAAGGTGCGCAAGCTCTATCGTGATCAGGTGCTGGCCGGCTTTGCCGGGGCCACCGCAGACGCGTTCACCCTGTTCGAACGCTTCGAAGCCAAGCTGGAAAAGCACCAGGGGCATCTGGCGCGTGCGGCTGTCGAACTGACCCGCGATTGGCGCACCGACCGCGTGCTGCGGAAGCTGGAAGCCATGCTTGCCGTGGCCGACCGCAACACGTCGCTCATCATCACCGGCAACGGGGACGTGCTGGAGCCCGAGCACGGCATCATCGCCATCGGTTCAGGTGGGGCGTATGCCCAGGCAGCCGCCCGGGCGCTGGTGGCCCACGCGGACCTGAGCGCCGCCGACATGGTCAAGCAGTCCCTTGTGATCGCAGGCGACCTGTGCATCTACACGAACCAGAACCACACCATCGAGACGCTGGACTGAACACCATGAGCATGACCCCCCAGGAAATCGTCAGCGAACTCGACCGCCACATCATCGGCCAGCGTGAGGCCAAGCGGGCCGTGGCCATTGCCCTGCGCAACCGCTGGCGCCGGCAACAGGTGGACGAGAAGCTCCGCGGCGAGATCACCCCGAAGAACATTCTGATGATCGGCCCGACCGGCGTCGGCAAGACCGAGATCGCCCGCCGCCTCGCCAGGCTGGCCGACGCGCCCTTCATCAAGGTCGAGGCCACCAAGTTCACCGAGGTCGGCTACGTCGGCAAGGATGTCGATACCATCATCCGGGATCTGGTGGAGTACGCGGTCAAGCAGGAGCGCGCTCGCCAGATGCAACTGCAGCGCGTGAAGGCCGAAGACGCGGCGGAAGAACGCATCCTCGATGTGCTGGTACCGCCCCCGCGCAATGAGTTCGGCCTGGGCCAGGCCCAGCCGGACAACACCGCCCGCCAGGTCATGCGCAAGCGCCTGCGCGAAGGAACCCTGGATGACCGCGAGATCGAGATCGAACTCAGCGATGTCCGCACCCCGTCGGTCGAAATCCTGAGCCCGGCCGGTGGCGGCATGGAGGACATGGCCGAGCAGCTCAAGGGCCTGTTTTCACAACTCGGGCAGGGCAAGCGCAGCACGCGCAAGCTCAAGATTGCCGAGGCCCGTGCCCAGCTGATCGACGAGGAAGCGGCCCGCCTGCTCAACGACGACGACGTCAAGGCCAAGGCGCTCGAGCGCGCCGAGCAGCATGGCATCGTCTTCATCGACGAGATCGACAAGGTGGCCAGCCGCTCGGAGGGCCAGGGTGCGGAGGTGTCTCGCCAGGGCGTTCAACGTGATCTGTTGCCGCTGGTCGAGGGCACCACGGTTCAGACCAAGTACGGCATGGTGAAGACGGACCACATCCTCTTCATTGCATCCGGCGCCTTTCACCTCAGCCGCCCCAGCGACCTCATCCCGGAACTGCAGGGACGCTTTCCGATCCGTGTCGAGCTGTCATCGCTGTCGGTGGACGACTTCGAAGCGATCCTGAGCCAGCCCACGGCCAGCCTGATCAAGCAGTACCAGGCCCTGCTGTCTGCCGAGGGCGTGACGCTGGAGTTCACCCCGGGTGCCCTGCGTCGCCTGGCGCAGATTGCCTACGAGGTCAACGAGCGCACCGAAAACATCGGCGCGCGGCGGCTCGCCACCGTGATGGAGCGCCTGCTGGACGAGTTGTCGTTTGACGCTCCGAATCAGTCGGGACAGACCCACACTGTGGACGAAGCAGAGGTGGAGCGTCGCCTCGGCGAGCTGGCCCGCAACGAGGACCTTTCCCGCTTCATTCTGTGAGTGTTCCGCCGGCCAGCGTCAGCAAACCCTCGAAGATGAGATTTTCGACGACATGGGCCGGCAGTTCCTCGACATGCGACAGGCGGGAAACGGCCCCGCCTGACATGATGAGCAAGGGCTCGCGGCCAGTCCGCACGCGCAGACGGCGCAAAGTGCGCTCGATCGCGCCGGCAATGGCATCGGTTCCGCCGCTCATCAGCGCGTCGCTGGTGTTCGTGGGGAAGTCGCGTACTTCGCCGGTCGGCACCTTCAAGCCCGCCGTGCCGCTCTCGAGCGCACGGTACATCAGGCCGAACCCGGGCAGAATGAGCCCGCCCAGAAAACGCCCGTGCTCGTCCACCGAGTCCACCGTCACGGCGGTGCCCACCATGACGGCCATGACCGGCGGCGGATCCTGAAGCGAGATTTGCAGCGCGCGCTGGCGTGCGCCGATGATGGCCGCCCACCGGTCGGCGCCGAGGCGCTGAGGGTGCTCGTAGCCGTTGTGCACCCCGCCCGCATGGGCGGTGGCCGCAACCCACTGCGGGCGAAGTCCCCAGCCTTGCATCAGCTGCTCTTCCACGCGCCGCTTGATGGCTTCGCCGGCCACGACGCAGCCCAGCATGCCTCGGGGGAGTTCACGCAGGTGCCGCCATGTGGTGTCCCAAAGGTGGTCGATGTCCTCCAGCGGAACCGCGCCATGGGCCAGGAGCGCAGCGCCGGGGCGCCCCTGCTCGTACAGCCCCCACTTCAGTCGCGTGTTGCCGATGTCGATGACGAGAAAGGCCATTCATCTCTTTCTGTGTACGGTGGCGCGGATACGTCCACAGGTCGCCATTCTGCCTGCCAAACCCTGTGCACAGGCCTCGCCGCGCTGAATGCCGGCGCGGCATCGACGCCACACCTGTCCACCGGATGGGCAGGCCCGCGCGTTGCAGATAAGGTGCTCCCCGTGGCGTACGGGCCCGCCTGCGACGCCGAAACCCAGCCAATAAGGAAACCGCCATGAGTCCATTGTTGAAATCGCTCGTGCTCAGCCTCGCACTGGCCGCACCCGCAGCCTGGTCGGCAGTCGAGGTCAAGGGTGTGCGCTTTGAGGACAGCCGACAGGTCGGCACCCACACCTTGCAACGCAACGGAACGGGCGTGCGCGTCAAGCTCGTCTTCGACGTCTACGCCGCCAGCCTCTACCTGCCCCGCAAGGAAAGCTCGGCCGCCACCGTCATGAGCATGCCGGGCCCCAAGAGCCTGCAGATCGTGCTGTTGCGCGAACTCAGCGGTGAAGAGTTTGCCGATGCCATGATGACCGGCTTCCGGCAGAACCACAGCGAAGCCGACCAGGCCCGGTACAAGGCCCGCCTCGAAGAAGTCCGCAGTGCCATGATGGCCTTCGGCAAGGTGCGCAAGGGCACTGTTGTGCACTTCGAACTCGTGCCCGGCGTCGGCACGCAGCTGCTGGTCAACGGCGAGCGCAAGGGGACACCCATGGCGGGCGAAGACTTCTACAACGCCATGCTGGCCATCTGGCTCGGCGAGCAACCGGTCGACAAGGCACTGAAAGCCGGCTTGCTGGGAGGATCGTGACGGAATGCACGGGATCCCGGAGTTACCCGCCTTGCCGGGAGACCCGGTGTGGCCGATAAGCGGTCATGCTCCGGGCCCGTGCGGCCCCCACCACCATGATCGACCGCCCTCTCGCCTCATTGCAGGCCTGGACCGATGCCTTCCACGACGCCCAGATCCCGGTGCTGTCGAGCTCTGCCGCTGAAGTCGAGAGGCTGGCTCTGATCGAGGAAGAGCGCGGCACCGTCGACGCGCACACCCTGGCCGAGGCCTTCGCCCCTGACCCCCTCATGACCCTGAGGGTGCTGACCGACGTTTCGCGCTACTGCACCCGACTGAGCGTCGAGCCGCCTGAAACCCTGGTCGGCGCCCTGGTCATGCAGGGCATCGGGCCTTTCTTTCGAAGCGCCCGAGGGGTGCCCACGGTCGACTTCTGGCTCGCAGCCCACCCGGAGGCCGGCGCCGGCCTGTCGCGCGTGGTGGCCCGCGCCCGGCGGGCCGCCCACTTCGCACTGGGATTCGCCATCCGACGTCAGGACGAGGACGCCTCGGTGATTCAGGAGGCGGCCCTGCTTCACGACTTCGCGGAAATGCTGCTGTGGTGCCATGCCCCGGCCCTGGCCCACGCCGTCGCCAGTCAACTGGAAGCGGACCACACGCTGAGGTCTGCGGATGTGCAGCAAGCCGTGCTGGGCATCACCCTAGACGACCTGGGGCAGGCATTGATGCACCGATGGCAGTTGCCCGACCTGCTCATCCAGACCACCGACGCACGACAGAGTCACCGCCCGAAGGTGCAGAACGTCGTGCTCGCGGTTCGCCTCGCGCGTCACAGCCGCTATGGCTGGGATGACCCGCACGCACAGGCGGCCCTGCATGACGACGCGGCGGACGTGGCGCGGCTGCTGACCCTGTCGCCGGAGGCGGCGACACGGCTCATCATGGCCATGGACGGCTGATCGGCGCGACCGCCTCAGTGGATGCTCGACATCCCGCGCATGGCACGCACGGCGCCGGCTCCGACGGCCGCACCAAACCGCTTGGCGAGCCGTTCGGCCAGGTTTTCCTTCTGGGTGTAGTCGATGATGTCTTCGGCTTTGACCACATCGCGGGCCACCTGATCCTGGCTGCCGAGCTGGTCTGCCAGGCCAAGCCCCACGGCCTGCTGCCCGTTCCAGAAAAGCCCTGAGAACGTGGCCGGGTCGTCCTTGAGGCGCTTGCCCCGCCCCGCGCGCACCACGTCGATGAACTGCTTGTGAATCTGGTCCAGCATGGCCTGGGCGTAAGCCTCATGCTGCGGATTGCGCGGCGAATAAGGGTCCAGCATGGCCTTGTTCTCGCCTGCCGTCATCAGCCGGCGCTCGATGCCCACCTTGTCCATGACACCGGTGAAGCCGAACCCGTCCATGAGCACGCCAATGGAGCCGACCACAGAGGCCTTGTCGACGTAGATCTGGTCCGCGGCGACTGCGATGTAGTAGGCGGCCGAAGCACACATTTCCTCGCAGACGGCATACACCTTCTTCTTGTGCAAGGCCTTCAGGCGCCGGATCTCGTCGTTGACCAGCCCTGCCTGCACGGGCGATCCGCCGGGTGAATTCACGCGCAGCACGACGGCCTGGGCACCGGTGTCCTCGAAGGCCGTGCGCAAAGCCGACATCAGGCTGTCCGCGTTGGCCTCGGCGTCGTTGGCGATCTCGCCACGGACTTCCACCAGGGCCGTGTGCGGCTTGACGGGCGCCGTGGCGGAGGGCATGTTGTTGACGGTGCCCCACACCACGCTGACGGCCACGACCAGCCAGACCACACGCCAGATCCAGCGCCAGCGCTGCTCGCGCCGCTGCTGGGCGAGATAGGCACGCGCCAAGTCATTCAGCAAGGCATGCTGGGCGCCGGCCAGGTCGGCACGGGGGGTTTCGGCTTCACTCATGGATGCGATGGGTTGGAAAGAGGCTGGATGCGTTCGTCAGGATACCAACAGACTTGGCCGCCCTGCTCGGCCGTTCGGATGGGAAGCAGCCGGGCGCCACGACAGGGACCGGATACACACCGCCCCGTGGTCGGCTCATACAGGGCGCCGTGGATCGAACACACGATGTAACGGCGATCGGCATCCCAGAACTGCCCGGGCTGCCAGTCCATCTCGGCCGGCACATGGGCGCAGCGGTTGAGGAAGGCACGCACCTGCCCTTCATGGCGCACGGCGAAGGCCGGGGCCTTGCGTCCGAACTCCTCGACATCGAAGCAGACAGCCTGCCCCAACTCGGCCAGCTCCTCCGAAGCGCACAGCGGCACGGGTGCCGCGCCGGTGACACCGGGTTCAGGCATGGCGGCTCAACCAGTCGTGAAGCTCGGCCATCGAGTGGGCCACATACAGAGGGCCATGCTGCTCGAAGGTGGCCGGCTCATGGGCACCGTAGCTCACGGCCACACTGGGCGTGCCGGCGTTGCGCGCCAGCTGCAAGTCATGTGTGGTGTCGCCGATCATGAGCGTCCGCTCCGGCTCGGCGCCGAATTCCGCCATCAGTTCCAGCAGCATCCGCGGGTGCGGCTTGGACGCGGTCTCGTCGGCCGTCCGCGTGCCGTCGAATACGCCTCGCAGCTCGACGTGGCCCAGCGCCTCGTTCAAGCCCTGTCGGGACTTTCCGGTGGCCACGGCCAGCCAGTGGTTTCGGGCCTTCAGGGTCTCCAACAGCGCAAGCGTGCCCTCGAACAGGCTGAGCTCATGTTGACGCTGGAAGTAGTGATGCCGATAGCGCTGCCCCAACTCCGGCACCCGCTCGGGCGGGAGGCTGGGCGCCACGTGGGCCAGCGCATCGTGCAGGCCCAGCCCGATCACGTAGGCCGCGTCCCCGGGGGTGGGCACGGGCAGGCCCAGGTCGGCACAGGCGTCCTGGATGCAGCGCACGATCAGGCCGGTCGAGTCATACAGGGTGCCGTCCCAATCGAACACGATCAGGTCGAAACGGCGGGGGCGCAGGCCGGTGTCGGTGGAGCTCAACTCAGGGTCCTCTCAGGCATCTGGCGTCACTGTAGCCGCCCCGCGCGGGTCGGGAACCAGCGCAGACAGCAAAGCCACACACTCCGGTGGCAAGGGGGCCTCCAGCACCAGATCCTGCCCGGTGGCCGGATGCGCGAGCCGGAGATACCGTGCGTGCAGGAACATCCGGTCGAAACGCCCTTCCGGCAGCCGCGCCCGGTCCACACCGACCACGGCTTCGCCACCCGTTCCCCGCGCCAGTGCCTTGTTCAAGGCAAAGTCTCCGTACTTCTCGTCGCCCACGATGGGGTGGCCTTCATGGGACAGATGGACGCGGATCTGGTGCGTGCGTCCGGTCTTGATGGTGACGTCCAGCAGGCTGAATGCCGCATACCGCGCGACGACGTGAACCAGCGAGATCGAGCGGCGCCCCTCGTCTTCCCCTTTCACGGCCACCACGCGGCGCTCGCCCTCGGGCGTCAGGAACTTGTGCAGCGCCACATCGATCACCTTGCGGCTGACAGGCCAGGCACCGGTCACCAGGGCCACATACGTCTTGTGGGCCTGGCGCTGCCGAAACACGTCCTGCAGGGCCGTGAGCGCACTGCGCTTCTTGGCGATCAGCAGGATGCCGGACGTTTCCTTGTCCAGTCGGTGCACTAGTTCCAGGAAGCGGGCCTGCGGGCGCGCGCGCCGCAATTGCTCGATGACGCCGAAGCTCACGCCGCTGCCGCCATGCACCGCCACGCCCGCTGGTTTGTTGATGGCCAGCACGTGTTCGTCCTCGAACAAAACCGGAAACTCGCGTGCCGGCACGGCACTCGCGGCGGACTCATCCCGCTCTGTCAGGCGCAGGGGGGGGATGCGAACCTCGTCCCCCATCTCGAGCCGGGTGTCGGCGCTCGCACGGCCCTTGTTCACACGCACCTCCCCGCTCCGGATCACCCGGTAGACCAGCGTCTTGGGCGCACCCTTGAGCACCTTGATGAGGAAATTGTCGAGCCGCTGGCCCGCGGAGCCTTCGTCGATCACCTTGCGCTGAACCGACTGAAGTGCCTGGTTGTCCTGCGGTGTCGCTGGAGGTGTAAGAGGCCTCGAGGGTTTACCCGATATCTGCGGCGCAGAACGGGAAACAGGGGTTTTCTTTGCGGTCTGCGCAACCCGGTGCCGGCCGGTTTTCGCACCTATAATGGACTTGGCCACGTGATGGATAAGGTGTTTGTTGATATGGCTTGGCCAGGTCAGCAGCACCCAACAGGCAAAGCAAGACCGCATTTTACTTTGAGCCGGTCGAGCAGCGTCCCGTTACGGGTCGGGCGGGGTGCCCCGCCAAATGAAACCGATGGTGATGCAACCAGGCAGGCCGGACGGAGAAAACCACCCAAGGTGTGGTTTTGCCGAACAGCCCACCTGGTCAGAGCCAACGTCGATCGAACCACGATTCAAGGTTGATGGACATCAGCGTGCCGCGCACCCCTGGGTGATGAGGTCGCTGGTGTCTGCGTCGAGTGACTGCCCACGTGATCTGGCCCATGCCGCCTCGCGCCCGAGATGCCCGCCTCTGCCCCGCCTTCCTCTTGCAGGAAGCCTCGGCTGCAGACGCGTCGGCGTCCAGATTGCGCCGGTCGGGGCCCCCTGTCTGCGCTCCCCTTTCCGTACCGACCAACCGAGCCTGTCCGCCACCTGGCGCCACGGGCCGTGCCGTCATGGCGGGAGCACTTCAGGCCCGTGTCCAAGTCTCGATGCGCGCGCCCCTGCTGTCCTGACGTCTCTCGCGTCACCATCAGCCCAGGCAATTCCTTCACGGTTCTACGTCGTTGCTCGTGCATGAACGCTGCTGTCGCCTGAAAAGGCGGCAGTGAGTGGAGGCTTGTCCGGCGCCATCCCGGTCAGGCCTCGCTTGAACTGTGGAGACCACATGAAGCGCATGCTGATCAACGCCACGCAGCCGGAAGAACGGCGCCTGGCCATTGT
>JAJUHM010000126.1 GCA_029279925.1 Aquabacterium olei | reverse complement strand
GCGTGCTCGGGCACGCGCAGGCCGATCGTGCGCCGGGAGGGGTGCGACACACGCCGGGGCACCTCTTTGGTGGCCTCGAGGATAAAAGTGAAGGGCCCGGGCGTGCCGAGTTTCAGGAGGCGGTACTGCGTGTTGTCGACGCGCGCGTAGCTGGCGAGTTCAGACAGGTCGCGGCACAGCAGCGTGAGGTGGTGCCGCTCGTCGACGCCGCGGATGCGACGAAGCTGATCGACGGCCGCCTTGTCATCGAGGTGGCAGACCAGCGCGTAGCTGGAGTCGGTGGGCAGAGCAACGACGCCGCCCTTGTGCAGGATGTCGGCAGCCTGCTTGAGCAGGCGGGGCTGCGGGTGTTCGGGGTGGACTTCGAAGTATTGGGCCATGAGCCCGATAGCGTACCGCGTTTGCTCGGCCGCCGGCCTCCGGCACCCTCTCAGGCGCGCAGGATACGGTGCGCGACCGCCTCCCAAATCGGGGTGACGCTGCCGGGCAGGTCGGGCAAGGTGCCCAGATCCGTGTGGCTTTCGGCCGGGTCGTGGAAATCCGAGCCGCGCGAGGCGAACAAGTCGAACTCGCGCGCCACGTCGGCATAGCGCTGGTACTCGGCCACCGTGTGGCTGCCGGTGACCACCTCGACCCCGACCCCGCCGTGCCCCTTGAACTCGGTGAACAGGGCGTACTCCTCATTCGGTGTCAAGTCGTAGCGTGCCGGGTGAGCGACCACGGCCACGCCGCCTGCCCCCGTGATCCACTTCACCGCCTCACCGAGACGCGCCCAGCGATGGGGAACGAAACCGGGCTTGCCTTCGGTCAGGTAACGGCGAAACACCTCGTGCGGATCCGCACAAACACCGATCTCGACCATGTAGCGCGCGAAATGGGTGCGGCTGATGAGATCGGGGTTGCCCACATACCGGAGCGCGCCCTCGAACGCATTCGGGATGC
Source organism: Aquabacterium olei (assembly GCA_029279925.1). GTDB lineage: Bacteria > Pseudomonadota > Gammaproteobacteria > Burkholderiales > Burkholderiaceae_C > Aquabacterium > Aquabacterium olei_A. The sequence goes on along the minus strand of JAJUHM010000126.1, from coordinate 8,079 downwards.
CGACCCGTTCGAGGTCTTCGGCCATGTCGCGGGCCCGGCGCTCGCGACCACCGCGGGTGGCCGCGAGCCCTTGAACCAGCGCAGCATCGTCCGGGTCGAAGCCGAGGCCGACGATGTGAACCGTCTTGTCGGCAAAGGTCACCGAGATCTCGGTGCCTGTCAGGTAGTCCATCCCGAGTGCATGGGCCGCGGCGCGGGCGCGGTGCTGCCCGCCGACCTCGTCGTGGTCGGTCAGCGCCCACAACTCCACCCCGTTGCCGTGGGCGCGCTGTGCCACCGCCTCCGGCGTCAGGGTGCCATCCGAGACGTTGGAGTGACAGTGCAGGTCGGCGTTCATGAGGTGCAAGGGCGAGGCGGACATCGTGGTGTCATCGTAACAAGCTGCATGCAGCCCCTTGCCTGTCGGGCCCGATTAACCCCAACGCGGGGAGGACCGCCCCCACACCTGCAAGGAGGCCAGGGTCAGCTCCCGCACCAGTTGGTCATTGACGGGCTGGCGGTAGCGGATCTTGATGTGGCGCATGCCCTTGCCTGCACCGTCGAGCTCCGGGAAATCGGCAACCAGCTGCACGCCATTGAATATCTGCAGGTGGGCGTGCATCTTGTAGAGCACGATGGCCATCACGTTGTCGCCATCGTTCATGAAGCACAGGTTGCCCCACTTCACCTCATGGCGCAGGTGCGGCGCAGCCGAGACAATGGCTTTGTGCATGGCCTGGGCCGTGTCGCGCTGCTCGGGACGCAGGCTGTCGTAGAACGCGTTGATCAACGCAGGAGACTGAAGCGGTCGGCGCATGGGGGAAAAGGCCCGGAAGATTGGTACTGCTGGAACGACACCGTGCACCCACCCCCTCCCCGAGACGTCGAGGTCTCCAGCGCGGGCACACGAACCGCGGGGCCACCACCTGCCTGTTTCTTCTGTCTGTGTCGACTTCAACGGCGCGCCACCCCGGCGGACGGCCTGGTACCAGAGGTGTCTGACCAGACCGGCGCGGATTGTAACGTTCCGTTAAGCGACCCTCATCCTCGAGATGGGTGGGCCCCACCCCGTTATCGGCCGAAGCGCCTCAGGTCTTAGGCAGTGTCACGCCCCGCTGACCCTGGTATTTGCCACCTCGGTCACGGTAGCTCGTCTCGCACACCTCGTCGCTCTCGAAGAACAGCACCTGGGCGCAGCCTTCACCGGCGTAGATCTTGGCCGGCAGCGGCGTGGTGTTGCTGAACTCGAGGGTGACGTAGCCTTCCCATTCGGGTTCGAACGGCGTGACGTTCACGATGATGCCGCAGCGGGCATAAGTGCTCTTGCCCAGGCAGATGGTCAGCACGTTGCGCGGGATACGGAAGTACTCGACCGTACGGGCCAGCGCAAAGCTGTTGGGCGGGATGATGCAGACGTCGCTGTTGATGTCGACGAAACTCTTCTCATCGAAGTTCTTCGGGTCGACCACCGTGGAGTGGATGTTGGTGAAGACCTTGAACTCGGGCGCACAGCGGATGTCGTAGCCGTAGCTCGACGTGCCGTAGCTGACGATCTTCTGACCCGTGGCCGACTGGCGGATCTGCCCTGGCTCGAAGGGCTCGATCATGCCGTGCTCTTCGGCCATGCGGCGGATCCAGCGGTCTGACTTGATGCTCATGGATGCATTGCTCCTCTTCTGACAGCCGTGATTGTCTCCGATCGGACCAGCCCGGCGAACCAGCACCGGCAAAGGGCGTCGCGCACAGTCTTGGCACGCATCTCGCTTCAAGCCAGGCACATACAACAGCATGTCACCCACGATGGTGCATGCACCGCTGAGGTTCTCATGTCTGACTACAAGGCCTTTCTGAGGTCGGGGCACGCTCCGACCCTGCTCGCTTCCTTTCTCTATTTCGATTTCACCTTCGCGATCTGGGTGCTCAATGGCGCCATGGCGCCATTCATCAGCGAAACCTTCTCGCTGACGCCGGCCGAGAAGGGTTTCATGATCTCGGTGCCCATTCTGGCGGGCGCGCTGATGCGCTTTCCACTGGGTCTGCTGTCGCAGTACATCGGGCGCAAGAGCGCGGCCATGGTCGAGATGGCGCTGATCGTGCTCGCCCTGGCCTACGGCTACTTCTTCGTCGACACCCACAGCGAGGTGATCGCCATGGGCGTGCTGCTGGGCATTGCCGGGGGCAGCTTCGGCATTGCGCTGTCGCTGGGCTCGGGGTGGTTCCCGCCGCGCTACAAGGGCCTGGCCATGGGCATCGCGGGCGCGGGCAACAGCGGCACGGTGCTGGCCGTGCTGTTCGCACCGCCCCTGGCGGCGAAGTTCGGCTGGCAGGCGGTGTACGGCCTGGCGGCGTTCACGATGCTGTTTCCCATGCTGGTGATGGCCGTGCTGGCCAAGGAGCCGCCCGATCGCGAGCACCAGACGCTGCGGGAGCACACCGCCTGCCTGTACGAGAAGGACGGCTGGGCTTTCAGCCTGATCTACGTGGTGACGTTCGGGGGCTTCATCGGCCTGGCGAACTTCCTGCCCACCTACTTCTACGACCAGTTTCAGGTCACCAAGGTCGAAGCGGGGCAGTTGACGATGCTGGCCACGCTGATGGGCTCGGCCACGCGGGTGGTGGGAGGCTGGCTGTCGGACCGCTGGGGCGGGATCAACACACTGACGGCGGTGCTGGTGTTCGTCATCGCCACGCTGGTGGTCTGCGGCACCATGGGGCAGCATCTGGCCCTCACGACCCTGCTGTTCATGCTGTGCTTTGCCGCACTGGGTGCAGGCAATGGCGCGCTGTTCCAGTTGGTGCCGCTGCGCTGGCCGCTGACCACGGCCGTGGCGGGCTCGATGATCGGCGAACTCGGTGCGCTGGGCGGGGGCTTCATTCCGAATGCCATGGGCCTGTCCAAACAGCATTTCGGCACCTACTTCTACGGCTTCCTCGTCTTCGCGCTGATCGGTGTGGCCGTGCTGGTGATGATGCGCGTGATGCAGATCCGCTGGACGCGCACCTGGGCTGAGAAAGGCGGACGGGCCCGCACGACGGGCGCCACCACGGCCGCATTCAGCCGCACCGCCCAGCAAGCCTCGGTGAACGGTGCCCCGCGGACGGGGAACTGACCCCTCATCGCGGCAGGAACAAGGCCCAGTACAGCAGCAGCACGTTGAACAGGGCCGAGCAGGCGAAGGCGATCCGCCACGCCGTGACGGGGTCGCGCGCCAGCAGCGGTGAGGCCGGCATGGCATTGAGCGGCCTGGATGCGCCACGCTCCAGCGCCAGCAGCATCTCCTCGGCCGTCTCGAAGCGCTGTCGGGGGTCGCGCGCCACGGCTTTCAGCACGATGTGATCGAGCCAGATGGGCACGTCGGGCCGCCAGCGCGAGGGCGCGAGGGGGTCGCGGCGATAACGCCCGGTCTGGTAGGGCTCGATCTCACCGTAAGGCAGCCGCCCGGTGAGCCACACATACAGGGACACGCCCATGGCAAAGAGGTCGCCGCCCGGCGTGGGTCGGGCCTGCTGCGGGTCATCGCTCCACGACTCCGGATTCATGTAGCTGGGGGTGCCGGCGTGCAGCAGGCGCACGGCATCGGGCTCCTTGCCGGACAGGGCTGCGCCGAGATCGAGGATGCGCCACTGGCCATCGTCACCCAGATGCAGGTTGTCCGGTTTGATGTCACGGTGGATCACCCCATGCTGGTGCAGATGGCCAAGTGCGCGCACCAGCAGGGTGGCCCCGGTCACCACCTCGGCCACACTGAAGCGTCGGCCGGATGCCAGCATGTGAGCCAGGCTCTCGCCCGAGAGCCAGTCCGACAGGGTGTAGAAGGCCGTGGGAGCGGCCGGTTCGGTCACATGCAGCAGGCCTGGCGCCCGCCGTTCCGACACCCGCGCGCCCAGCCAGGCTTCGTGTGCGAGCATGGCGCGCTCCTGCGGATCGCTGGCCCGGGCTTCGTGCAGGGTCTTGAGCGCATGCCGTTGTCCGGTGCGCGGATCCCGCACGCGGTAAACGCGGTGCACGCCGTTGCTGAACACGCTGGCCTCTACAACAAGACCGTCCACGACGTCGCCTTCCTTCAGGCGGCCGGGCACGGGCAGCTGTCGGCCTCGGCGCGTCATGTCGTCCAGGGTGGCCTGGTCGAGGCCGCGCACTCGGACGACCAGCGCCGTGGCGTTGTCGCGTCCGCCGGCAGCCAGGGCGCGGTCCACCAAGGCCTGGCTGGCGTCCTGCGCGCTGCCCTGCCCTGCCACCTGAGCCAGCACGGCTGGCTTGAGCACGCCGTGAACGCCATCACTGGTGAGCACGAAGGTGTCCCCCACCTGCAGTTCGCCCTCCTGGTAATCCACCCGCAAGCCGTCGTCGAGCCCCACAGCCCGGGTCAGGCCATTCTGGAAGGCCTGCACGCCCAAGGTGTGGTCCTGCGTGAGTTGGACACACTCGCCGCCGCGAATCAGGTAAGCGCGGCTGTCGCCGACGTGCGCCAGGGTGTAGCCGTGGGCGCGCAGGACGATGGCGGTCAGCGTGCACATGGCGGCGCCACCTGCGTCCTCGGCGTCACGCCGCCCCTGTCGCCGGCGGTTGTGGTCCACCAGCCAGGCGTTCTGTGCCGCGATCAGCCGATCGAGCGCCACGGTCGTGTCCCACGTGGCCGGCGTGGCATACCAGTCGCGCAGCAGGCCCATCACGGTGGTCTGGGCGGCCTCGCGGCCCATGCCGCCTGACGACACGCCGTCGGCCAGAGCCGCGACGACGCCCCATGCACCTTCGTGAGGCGCGGGCCTGCTCACCCCCGCGAAATCTTCCATGGCCGACCGAGGCCCACGCTCACTCGCGTAGCCGATCTCGACATCAAAACTCATCTTGGTCTCAGCGTGTTCTTGTGGCGCGCGCGGCGGCCATGGCACCGGGTTGGTGCCATGCCGGGCACACACGAAGCTGAATGCAAGTTTCCCGCCCAGCCGCGGTGCATGGGCGCCCTTGGCCCCGTCCTTGCATGCCCGCCTCTCATAACGATTCCAAATCCCGCTGATGGAGCACGCACATGGCCAGGCTCAAACTGGTGATGGTCGGCAACGGCATGGCCGGTGTCCGCACCCTCGAAGAACTGTTGAAGGTGGCGCCGGATCTGTATGAGATCACGGTGTTCGGCGCCGAACCCCACCCGAACTACAACCGCATTCTGCTGTCGCCGGTGCTGGCGGGCGAGCAGACGCTGGACGAGATCATCCTCAACCCGCTGCAGTGGTATGCGGATCATGGCATCACCCTGCATCTGAACCGAAAGGTCGTTGACGTCGATCGCCGCCGCCGGGTGGTGGTGGCCGATGATGGCACCGAGGCGGCCTACGACCGGCTGTTGATCGCCACGGGCTCCAGCCCCTTCATCCTGCCGGTTCCCGGCAAGGAACTGACGGGTGTGATGGCCTATCGCGACATCGCCGACACCAACCGCATGATCGAGACGGCCCGCACACACCGCCACGCCGTGGTGATCGGCGGGGGGCTGCTGGGGCTGGAGGCCGCCAACGGGCTGATGCAGCGCGGCATGACGGTCACCGTGGTGCACATCGCCCCCTGGTTGATGGAGCGCCAACTGGATCAGAAAGCGAGCCAGTTGCTGCAGCGGTCGCTCGAAGACCGGGGCATGCGCTTTCGCATCGGTGCGCAGACCGAAACCCTGCTGGGCGGCGAGGATGGCCGCGTGAAGGCGGTGCGCTTCAAGGACGGCACCGAGGTCGAGGCCGATCTGGTGGTGATGGCCGCGGGCATCCGCCCCAACACCGAGCTGGCCCGACACATCGGGCTGCGATGCGACCATGACGGCCGCGGCGGGATCTCGGTGACCGACACCATGCAGACGCTGACCGACCCGCGCATCTACGCCGTGGGCGAATGCGCTTCGCACCGCGGCGTGGCCTACGGCCTGGTGGCGCCCTTGTTCGAACAGGGCAAGGTCTGCGCCACACACCTGGCGCAGTTCGGCATCGGCCAGTACAAGGGCTCGCAAACGTCCACCAAGCTGAAGGTCACGGGGATCGACCTGTTTTCCGCAGGCGATTTCATGGGTGGCGAGGGCACCGAAGAGATCGTGCTGACCGACCCTCATGGCGGGGTCTACCGCAAGCTGGTGCTGCGGGGTGACAAGCTGGTGGGAGCGTGCCTGTATGGCGACACGACCGACGGCAGCTGGTACTTCAAGCTGATTCGCGAGGGCACACCGATTGCGGGGCTGCGAGGGCAACTGATGTTCGGCGAGCCCGCCGAACCGGTCGGTGCGCAGGCCGCTTCGGCCAGCGCATCGCCCACACACGCTGAAGCCCTGGCCGCCTGACGCCCGGGCTCACGACAGAAGAAGCGGTCACGACGCGCCGCTTCACACGACACGAGGCCACCCCACGCAGGGCGGCCCATTCCCGCTGAGCAGACAGAGAGACCTTGCCATGAGCACACCCGCCTCCGAGGCCACCGTGACCCGTGCCACCTGCCCCTACTGCGGCACGGGCTGCGGCGTCCTGATCGAATCGCGACAGGGACGCATCATCAAGGTGAAGGGCGACCCGCAGCACCCCGCCAACTTCGGCCGGCTGTGCACCAAGGGCAGCACCCTGCATCTGACCGCGGCTGACCATGTGAGCCGGCAAGCCCGCCTGCTGACGCCCATGGCCCGGGCCACACGCGGCGCCGAGCCCACCCCGTTGAGCTGGGACACCGCCCTGGAGCAGGCGGCCGACCGGTTCGCCCGGATCATCCGCGAACACGGCCCGCAGGCGGTGGGCTTCTACGGCTCGGGCCAGTTGCTCACCGAGGACTATTACGTGCTCAACAAGCTGGTGAAGGGCTTGATCGGCACGAACAACCTCGACACCAATTCGCGGCTGTGCATGAGCAGTGCCGTGGCCGGCTACAAAGCCACGCTGGGCGCCGACGCGCCTCCAGCCTGCTACGACGATTTCCAGCACGCGCAGACGCTGTTCATCGTCGGGGCCAACACGGCCTGGGCCCATCCCATTCTGTTCCGCCGGATCGAAGACGCACGCAAGGCCAATCCGGCGATGAAGCTGATCGTGGCCGACCCCCGGCGCACAGAGACGGCGGACATGGCCGATCTGTTCCTGCCGATCCGGCCAGGCACCGACGTGGCGCTGTTCCACGGGATGCTGAACGTGCTCATCAGCGAGGGACTGACGGACCCTGACTACATCGCCCGGCACACGCAGGGCTTCGAAGCGCTTGCCACCTTGGTGCAGGACTGGACACCTCAGCAGGCTGCCGCCACCTGCGGGATCCCGCTCGACGACCTCGTGCAGGCCGCTCGCTGGATGGGATCGCACACGCCGAGTCTGTCGCTGTACTGCCAGGGGCTGAACCAGAGCAGCCGCGGCACCGACAAGAACGCGGCCCTGATCAACCTGCATCTGGCAACCGGCCAGATTGGCAAACCCGGTGCCGGCCCCTTCTCGCTGACGGGTCAGCCCAATGCCATGGGCGGCCGCGAGGTGGGTGGCATGGCCAACTTGCTGAGCGCCCACCGCGACCTGGCCAACCCCGCGCACCGCGAAGAGGTCGCGGCCCTGTGGGGCGTGGACGAGGTGCCGGCCCAGCCCGGGCTGACCGCGGTGGAGATGTTCGAAGCGGCGGCACGGGGCGAGATCAAGGCCTTGTGGATCGCCTGCACCAACCCGGCCCAGTCCTTGCCCGACCAGGCCACGGTGCGGCGGGCGCTGGCGCGCGCCGAGTTTGTCGTGGTGCAGGAGGCGTTTGTGACCACGGCCACCTGTGCCCACGCCGACCTGCTGCTGCCCGCCACCACCTGGGGCGAGAAGGATGGCACGGTGACCAACAGCGAGCGCCGCATCAGCCGGGTCCGCCCTGCCGCGGGGCCCTCGGGCGAGGCCCGCCATGACTGGTTCATCTTCACCGACTTCGGGCGGCGGCTGGAAGCCCGGCTGCCCGACCGCACCGCACGCTACCGCGCCGGAACCCGCACGCTGTTTCCCTACACCTCGCCGGAATCGGTGTGGACCGAGCACCGCGAACGCACCCGGGGCCGAGACCTGGACATCACCGGGCTCAGCTACGCCTTGCTGGACCGCGCCGGCCCGCAACAGTGG
>JAJUHM010000125.1 GCA_029279925.1 Aquabacterium olei | reverse complement strand
GCTCACGTGCACCGTGAAGCCCAGCAGCTCGGCCGCCTGCAGCCAGGTGTTGGCCATGTTGTTGCCATCGCCCACCCAGGCCACCACCTTGCCCTGGATCGAGCCGCGGTGCTCGATGTACGTGAAGATGTCGGCCAGGATCTGGCAGGGGTGGTATTCGTTGGTCAGGCCGTTGATGACCGGCACGCGCGAGTTGGCCGCGAACTTCGTCAGCTTGGCCTGCTCGTACGTGCGGATCATCACCAGGTCGACCATGCGCGAGATCACCTTGGCGCTGTCCTCGATGGGCTCGCTGCGGCCCAGCTGGCTGTCGCCGGTGGTCAGGTGCACCACCGAGCCACCCATCTGGTACATGCCGGCCTCGAAGCTCACGCGCGTGCGCGTGCTGGCCTTCTCGAAGATCATCGCCAGCGTGCGGTCGGCCAGCGGCTGGTACTTCTCGTAGTTCTTGAAGCGCTTCTTGATGATGGCGGCGCGCTCGAACAGGTAGGCGTACTCGGGGGCGCGCAGGTCCTTGAACTGAAGGTAATGCTTGATGAGGCTGTGTCCAGGCTTCATGGTGGTGACGCGGGGCGTGTTCACGCTTGGGTTTCCGACAGGAAGGTGCGGACGATGGGGGCCAGGATGGCCACACATTCGTCGGCCTCGGCGGTGGTGAAGATCAGCGGCGGCAGCAGGCGCACCACGGTGTCGGCCGTCACGCTCAGCAGCAGGCCGGCTTCCAGCGCGCGGCTCAGGATGATGCCGCAGGGGCGGTCCAGCTCGATGCCGATCATCAGGCCCTGGCCGCGGATGTCCTTCACGCCCGGCAGGTCGCCGAGTTCGCGCTTCAGGGCGGCCATCAGGTGGCCACCGACGGTGACGGCGTTGGCCATCAGCCCTTCGGCTTCCATCGTCTTGAGCGTTTCGACCCCGGCGCGCATGGCCAGCGGGTTGCCGCCGAAGGTGGTGCCGTGGTTGCCCGGCTTCAGTACATGGGCCGCCTTCGGGCCGCAGACGACGGCACCGATGGGCACGCCCGAGCCCAGGCCCTTGGCCAGCGGCATCACGTCGGGCTGGATGCCGGCCCACTGGTGGGCGAACCACTTGCCTGTGCGCCCGATGCCGCACTGCACTTCGTCCAGCATCAGCAGCCAGCCTTGCTTGTCGCACAGGGCGCGCACGGCCTGCAGGTACTCGGTGCGGGCCGGGTTGATACCGCCTTCTCCCTGGATCACCTCCAGGAACACGGCCGTCACGTTCGGGCGGGTGCGTGCCACTTCTTCGAGCGCGGCGATGTCGTTGAGCGGCACGCGCACAAAACCTTCGACCAGCGGCTCGAAGCCGGCATGGACCTTCGGATTGCCCGTGGCCGACAGCGTGGCGATCGAGCGACCATGGAAAGCCTTCTCGTACACCACCACTTCAGCGCGGTCGATGCCCTTGTCGTGGCCGTACTTGCGCGCAATCTTCAGGGCGGCCTCGTTGGCCTCCAGGCCCGAGTTGCAGAAGAACACATTGGTGAGGCCCGAGCGCTCGACCAGCATGCTGGCGAGTTCCTCCTGCAGCGGCACCTGGTAGTAGTTGCAGCAGTGGATCATCTTCTCGACCTGATCCTGCAACGCGGCCACCAGGCGCGGGTGCTTGTGCCCCAGCGTGTTCACCGCAATGCCCGACAGCGCGTCCAGATAACGTCGGCCCTCGGTGTCCCAGACGCGGGCGCCTTCGCCGTGCGACAGGGCAACCGGCAGCCGGCCATAGGTGGGCATCACGTGGGGCATCGACACAGGGGCGTTCATGGATGGGTCTCGAAGCGGGTGAAAAGAAAAATGGCGCAGCAGGCACTGCGCCATCACGCCATTCTAAGGAAAAGCCCGCAGGCGCCAAGCGCATCCCCGGGCCTTCACCACCGATCGGCCCCATCCTGCCTGGCTGCGAGGCGGGCTGCGCGCATTCCGCCCGAGGCAGGCTGTCGACTCCCTGTCGTGGCCGAACCGGTGTGCAGTTTCTCGTTTTCCGGGTTGCGTCAAAGGGTCAGGTCGGCGACAATGACGTTGTCGAGTCTTATACAAGACTTGGCACTGCCGGGGTCGGATGGCGATCCGTCCACGCTCCGGTCAAGGCCTCGTCGCCGGGACACCTCTCACGCCGAGCCTTGTTTCCTGTGGCGGCCAGACACGATCTGCCGCCACGCCTGTCAATCTACCCATTGCACAGCCCTCGGAAGCGCCACCGTGTCGTCGCCCTCGAAGCCCACAGCCACCCAGAAACCGCGTGAAATCTTCATTCAGGGCGTGACCAGCGACGGGCGTACCTTCCGACCGAGCGACTGGGCCGAGCGGCTGGCCGGAGCCATGTCGTGTTTCCGGCCTGGGGCGCGCAACATGGGGCCGGGCGCCCACATCGGCTACTCCCCCTACTGTGTGCCGACCAGCATGGGCAAGGTCAAATGCGTCGTGGTCAATGAGGCCCTGCGCGAGATCGAGCCCATGGCCTGGGACTTCGTGATGAACTTTGCGCGTGACAACGACCTTCAGGTTGTCGAGGCCTGCCTGTTGCCTGACGCGCCGCGGGCCTGAGGCCCATGCATCGGTGAGGGGGCTGAGCGCTTTCTTGCTGCCGGCAAGACGAAGGCCGGAAAGCGCCGATGCCAACGACCGGCGCAGACGCAAAAAAGCCCGCACGCAGCGGGCTTTTTCATGAGGTCGGTGAGACTCAGGCGGCCAGGGCCTTGATCTTGGCCGACAGGCGGCTCTTGTGGCGAGCAGCCTTGTTCTTGTGGAAGATGCCCTTGTCGGCGATCGAGTCGATCACGCTCTGGGCGGTCTTGAAAGCGTCGGAGGCCTTGGCCTTGTCGCCGGCCTGGACAGCCTTGAGCACGCCCTTGATGGCGGTACGGAACTTCGAACGCAGCGCCGAGTTGGCGGCGTTCAGCTTGACGTCCTGGCGGACGCGCTTGCGGCCCGAGGCGATGCGGACGGTCTTTTTGGCTTTGGATGCAGATGCCATGATCTTGTGGCCCCGTAGATGCTCGACACCGCGGCAAGTCGCCGCTGGCACCGCTTCGCACCCCACGAAGGCGAGTTGGTTGGAAAGCCAACGAGTATAACGCGAGCCCGCTCCCTCGGACAAGGGGGCGGCAGGTCGCGTGCAAGGCGCTTCCTATAATTGGTCAATGAGCTTGCTGAAGTCCGCTTCCATTGTCTCGGTGATGACGCTCGCGTCGCGCATCACCGGCCTGATCCGCGAACTGCTGATCGCTGCGGCTTTCGGGGCGAGCGCCACGACCGACGCCTTCAACGTCGCCTTCCGCATCCCCAATCTGCTGCGCCGCCTGTTCGCCGAAGGGGCGTTCTCCCAGGCCTTCGTGCCCATCCTGGCGGAAAGCCGCACCCGGCAGGGCGACGAGGCCACGCACGATCTGGTCAACGCCGTGGGCACGGTGCTGTTCGGCGCGCTGCTGGTCGTGTGCGTGGTGGGCTCGGTGGGCGCGCCGGTGCTGGTGTGGTTGATGGCCTCGGGCCTGAAGGACAGCGGCGGTTTCGACCAGGCCGTGGTGATGACGCGCTGGATGTTTCCCTACATCGGCTTCATGTCGTTGGTGGCCCTGAGTGCCGGCATCCTCAACACCTGGAGCCGCTTCGCGGTGCCGGCCGTCACGCCCGTGCTGCTCAACCTCAGCATGATCGGGGCGGCGGCCCTGCTGGCGCCGTTCTTTCGCACCCGCGGCATCGAGCCGGTTTACGCACTGGCCGTGGGCGTGATGGTGGGCGGCCTGTTGCAACTGGGGGTGCAGATTCCCGCCTTGCTGAAGATCGGTATGGCGCCGCGCATCGGCCTGACGTGGTTGCGTTTCAAGGCGGCCTGGCATCACCCCGGCGTGCGGCGTGTGCTGCGGCAGATGGCGCCGGCCGTCCTCGGCGTGTCGGTCGCCCAGATATCCTTGCTGGTCAACACGCAGATTGCGTCGCACCTGGGGGCCGGGGCGGTGTCCTGGCTGACCTATGCCGACCGGCTGATGGAGTTCCCCACGGCCATGCTGGGGGTCGCGCTGGGCGTGGTGTTGCTGCCGCAGCTGTCTCGGGCCCAGGCCAGTGGCGACGCCGACAAGTTCTCGGGCTTGCTGGACTGGGGGCTGCGCCTGGTGCTGCTGCTGGCGCTGCCCAGCGCCGTGGCCTTGCTCGTGTTTTCCAAGCCGCTGGTGGCCGTGCTCTACCACTACGGCCGCTTCAGCCCGACCGATGTGCAACAGACGGTGCTGGCGCTGTCGTGCTACGGCGTGGGGCTGATGGGCCTGATCGGTGTGAAGGTGCTGGCCCCCGGTTTCTACGCCACGCAGGACATCCGCACGCCGGTGCGCATCGGCATCACCGTGCTGGTCATCACCCAGGGCTTCAACCTCGTCTTCGTGCCTTGGCTGGGGCACGCCGGCCTGGCGCTGTCCATCGGCCTGGGGTCGCTGGTGAACTCCGCATGGCTGCTGATCGGGCTGCGCAAGGCGGGCCGTTACACGCCGGCGCCGGGATGGCTGTTGTTCACCCTGCGGGTGGTCGGGGCCACGGCCTTGCTGGGTGTGGGCCTGTGGCTGGCGTCCACCCATCTGGACTGGGTGGCCTTGCGCAGCCAGCCGCTGGTGCGCATCGGCGCGATGGCCGGATGCCTGGTGGCCGCCGCCGCGGTGTACTTCGGTGCGCTGGCGGCGTCCGGCCTGAACCTGCGGCAGGCGATCCGGCGCTGAGCCGCTCGGCCCCGCGGCTGCGGATCACATCAGCGACCGCACCAGCTCCATCGCTTCCTCCACACGCTCCACCGCGTGGATGGTCAGTCCCTCGACGGGCTTCTTGGGTGCGTTGGCCTTGGGCACCACCGCGATCGAAAAGCCCAGCTTGGCAGCTTCCTTCAGCCGGTCCTGTCCGCGTGGGGCGGGGCGCACTTCGCCGGCCAGGCCCACTTCGCCAAAGGCGATGAAGCCCTTGGGCAGGGCGCGCGCGCGCAGGCTGCTCTGGATGGCCAGCAGCACGGCCAGGTCGGCCGCCGGCTCGCTGATGCGCACACCGCCCACCGCGTTCACGAACACGTCCTGGTCGAAGCAGGCCATGCCCGCGTGGCGGTGCAGCACCGCCAGCAGCATGGCCAGGCGGTCGCGCTCCAGCCCCACGCTCAAACGGCGCGGGCTCGGCCCCCCGCTGTCGACCAGGGCCTGGATCTCGACCAGCATGGGCCGGGTGCCTTCCAGCGTCACCAGCACGCACGAGCCGGGCACGGGCTCGCTGTGGGTCGACAGGAAGATGGCGCTGGGGTTGGTCACGCCCTTCAGCCCCTTGTCCGTCATGGCAAACACGCCGATCTCGTTGACCGCCCCGAAGCGGTTCTTGATCGCGCGGATCAGGCGGAAGCTGCTGTGCGTGTCGCCTTCGAAGTACAGCACCGTGTCGACGATGTGCTCGAGCACGCGCGGACCGGCCAGCGCACCTTCCTTGGTGACGTGGCCCACCAGCACCATGGTGCAGCCGCTGCTTTTGGCCACGCGGGTCAGGTGGGCCGCGCATTCGCGCACCTGGGCCACCGAGCCGGGCGCGGACGTCAGCTGATCGGAAAACAGCGTCTGGATCGAGTCGATGACGCAGAAGGCCGGCTTTTCCGCCTCCAGGGTGGCCACGATGTTCTCCAGCTGGATCTCGGCCTGCACGCGCACCTGCGAGCCGTCCAGGCCCAGGCGGCGCGCGCGCAGGGCCACCTGGGCGCCGCTTTCCTCGCCGGTCACATACAGCACCGGCATCTGGCGCGACAGGGCATCCAGCGCCTGCAGCAGCAGGGTCGACTTGCCGATGCCCGGGTCGCCACCGATCAGCACCACGCCGCCGGCCACAATGCCGCCGCCCAGCACGCGGTCCAGTTCTTCAAGTCCGGTCGGCGTGCGGGCGACCTCGGCGGCTTCGATCTCCGACAGCGTCGTGACCGGCTGGGCCGCGTTCAGCCCGCGGGCCAGCGCCTGCATGCGGTTCTTGCCGGCGGCCGGCTCCGCGCGTGTTTCTTCCAGCGTGTTCCAGGCGCCGCAATGCGGGCATTTGCCCAGCCACTTCGGGCTCGTGCCGCCACATTCGCTGCACGTGTAGATCGTCTTGTCCTTGGCCATGCGGCGATTGTCGGCGATGGCGGGGCCAGGGGCAGGCGGTGGGCCGCCATCCCCCCGTCCGGAGGAACCCGCCCAGGGGGATGCCGACCGATCAGGCCGAAGGTGGCGCAGTCGGGGTCACGTCGTCGGGCATGGGTGCGTCGGCGCCGCCTTTCTGAATGGCCTTGAAGCGGCGCTCCAACTCCTGCCGCAGCTGGCGGCGCAGCTTGGCGGCTTCATACCGGCGCTTTTCATCCGGCGTGACCGGGGTCAGCGGTGGCACGGCCGTCGGGCGGGCCTGGTCGTCCACGGCCACCATCGTGAAGAAGCAGCTGTTGGCATGGCGAACCACCTGGGTGCGGATGTTCTCTGCAATCACCTTGACGCCGATCTCCATCGACGACGTGCCGGTGAAGTTCACCGAGGCCAGAAAGGTCACCAGCTCACCGACGTGGATGGGTTGCCGGAAGGTGACCTGGTCCACCGACAGGGTCACGACGTAGCAGCCCGCGTAGCGGCTTGCACAGGCGTATGCCACCTGGTCCAGCAGCTTGAGGATGGCGCCGCCGTGGACATTGCCGGAGAAGTTGGCCATGTCGGGCGTCATCAGCAGGGTCATTCGGAGCTGATGTTTCTGGTCGTCGGTCTGCATCGGAGGGGCGGTGGCGGTGGGAAGGAGGGGCGGGAGCGCGCAAAAGGGGCGCTGCGGTCAGGCGGTGTGCGGCTCGAGCACCGTGACCGGCACGCGCTGCGCCAGCGCGCACATCAGTTCATACGAGATCGTGCCGCAGGCGTGGGCCACTTCGTCGATGTCCAGGCGTGTCGGTGCGCCATCGAGGCGGGGGCCGTGCCCCCACAGCGTGACCTCGCTGCCCAGCTGGGCCTGGGGCACCGGGTCCAGGTCCACGATGAGCATGTCCATCGAGACGCGGCCGACCAGCCGGGTGCGTTGCCCACACACCAGCACCGGCGTGCCATCGGGTGCATGGCGCGGATAGCCATCGGCATAACCGCAGGCCACCACGCCGACGCGCATGGCCTGCGGCGCGGTGAAGCGGCTGCCGTAGCCCACGGTTTCGCCGGCCTCCAGATGCTGGACCCCGATCAGCTGCGAGCGCAGCGTCATGGCCGGCTGGAGATCCCAGTGCGCGGCATCGTGCTCCGGGTAGTCGGGCACGCCGCCGTACAGCATGATGCCGGGGCGGACCCAGTCGGCGCGCACCGCCGGATCCTGGGCGTGGCGCAGCACGGCGGCGCTGTTGCACAGGCTGCGTTCGCCGCTCAGATCGGCCGTGTGGGCCTGGAACAGGGCCACCTGGTGGTCGATGCCCCGCGCCGCGTCCGCATCCGAAAAGTGCGTGATCAGCGACACCTCGTCGACCTGGGGCAGGGCGCTCAGCCGGGCCCAGGCGTTGCGGAAGGCGTGCGGCCGGAACCCCAGGCGGTTCATGCCCGTGTTCATCTTCAGGAACACGCGGTGCGGCCATTCGGTCTTGTGCTGGGCCAGCCAGTCGATCTGCTGTTCGTTGTGCACGACGTGCCACAGGCCCAGCCGGGAGCAGGTTTCCAGATCGCGGGGATCGAACACCCCTTCGAGCAGCAGGATGGGGCCGCGCCAGTCCAGCTCGCGCAGGCGGCGGGCTTCCTCGATGTCCAGCAGGGCGAAGCCGTCGGTGGCGCGCAGCCCCTCGAACACGCGTGTCAGCCCATGACCGTAGCCGTTCGCCTTGACGACCGACCAGACCTGCGCATCCGGCGCGCAGGCACGGGCCCGGGCCAGGTTGTGTTGCAGGGCGTCGAGGTGGATCAGGGCTTCGATCGGGCGCGGCATGTGACCATTCTGCCAGCGTGGCGGATGGCGCCTGGGGTCAACCCGCACTTGGGCGCGCAAGCCGGTGCTTCTGCCTTCGTTTGTCCGTTTCCGCCGTGCTATAACCGGCGGCTTGCTGGAAGAGCCTGCCCGTCGGCGGGGCTGTCTGGCGACATCTTCTTGTCAGACCGGAACCGTTGCTCCCCGACGCTCGCGCATGAAAAAAGGCTTTTTCACGATCATGGCGGCGCAGTTCTTCAGCTCGCTGGCCGACAACGCCCTGTTTGTCGCCGCGGTGGAACTGCTCAGGTCCGACGGTGCGCCCGAGTGGCAGCGCGCGGCCCTGGTCCCCATGTTTGCCCTGTTCTACGTGTTGCTGGCCCCCTTTGTCGGGGCGTTTGCCGACGCGTGGCCCAAGGGCAAGGTCATGTTCATCTCCAACAGCATCAAAGTCATCGGCTGCCTGATGATGCTGTTCGGCAGTCATCCGCTGATGGCTTACGCCGTGGTGGGGCTGGGGGCCGCCGCCTATTCGCCGGCCAAGTACGGCATCCTGACCGAGCTGTTGCCGCCGTCACAGCTGGTCAAGGCCAACGGCTGGATCGAAGGCCTGACGATCGCCTCCATCATCCTCGGCGTGGTGCTCGGCGGGCAGCTGATGGGGCCGCTGGTGGCGCCGCACCTGCTCGCACTCGACTTCCCCGCACTGAGCACCGGTGTGGACACCCCGCCCGAGGCCGCCATCGTGGCGCTGGTGCTGTTGTACGTGATTGCGGCGGGCTTCAATCTGCGCATCCCCCGCACCGGCACCCCGCTGCAGCCGTTCGGAGGCAGCCCGGTGGAGCTGGTTCGCGACTTTGCCGCATGCAACCGCCGGCTCTGGCAAGACAAGCTGGGCCAGATCTCCCTGGCGACCACCACCCTGTTCTGGGGCGTGTCAGGCAACCTGCGCTACATCGTGCTGGCGTGGGCTGCGGTGGCGCTGGGCTACGACACCACCAAGGCCTCTTCCCTGGTGGGGGTGGTCGCGATCGGCACGGCGGTGGGGGCGGTGGTCGCGTCGGTGAAGATGCGGCTCGACCGGGCTACCGCGGTGATCCCCCTGGGTGTGGCCATGGGGGTGCTGGTGCTGGGCATGAACGTCCT
>JAJUHM010000124.1 GCA_029279925.1 Aquabacterium olei | reverse complement strand
GATCGAAGAGCTCTCCGGCCACCTCAAGGACCACAAGAAGGACCACAGCTCCCGCCGCGGCTTGCTCAAGAAGGTCGGTGAACGGCACCGGTTGCTCCGCTACTTGGAGCGCGAAGACGCCAAGGGCTATGCCGACACCCTGACGCTCAAGCTGAGCTACCCGGTGCTGCGTTCGCAGCAGAGTAACGTGACCACCTCGGCGGCCGTGTTGCACAAGGGATTGCAGGATCGCTACGACGCCGTACAACTGGTGCGGGACAAGTCCAGCAACCAGATCCTGCTGGCAGCGCAGTTCGATCACCGCGACACCTGGCTGGGTGGTGGCGTGACCTACGGTCAGGTCAGCATGGCCAGCGGAAGCCTGCGGATGGATGCCAACAGCCGCGCAGTCGACGCGCAGACCGCACGCAGCGCCGGCAGCTTCACCAAGGCCAACCTTGACGTGGCGCGCATCCAGCGCCTGTGGGGGCCGTTCTCGGCCTATGGCCGGGTGTCGATGCAGTGGGCGTCCGGCAACCTCGATTCCTCCGAGAAGTACGGGATCGGTGGCTTTCTGGGCGTGCGGGCCTATCCGATGGGCGAGGGCACGGGCGACCAGGGATGGCTGTCGCAGGGTGAGCTGCGCATGAGCCTGGGCCAGAGCACGGTGTTCCTGTTCGGGGATGCCGGGCGGATGAAGATCAATGCGCGACCGTGGGATCCTGCCGCAGCAAGCCACCGTGGCTTGGCCGGCGCGGGCGCGGGACTGCGCTGGGGCAGCGAGGGCTGGAACGTCGAAACCACGCTGGCGAGCCGCGTGCGCGGTGGCAAGGCCCAGTCCGAGCAGCCGGATCAGTCGGTGCGCTGGTTCCTGACCGTCAGCCGTCGATTCGACTGAGCCGCGGCCTCCCGCAAGCCATAGGGGCAGAACCCGGGACGGGGCCCCACTTGCGGGTGTTTGCGACACGTGGCGGGCCGCTGCGCGTACACCGTGCAGCGGCGCGTGACGGCGTCGAGAAACTGGCAATCGCCATCGGCGCGGCGCGCCAGCGTGTAGATGCCGTGCTTGTGGTTGTAGCGCTCGACCACGCCCGCCTTGGTCAGGCGCCGTGCGATCTGACGGGCTTCCTCGTGCTCGGCCTCGAACGGGTCAACCAATCCCAGTCCGACCAGATCAGCCAGCTTCACCTCGACCGGCATCGTGCAGCAGTTGGCCATGCAGGTGTCGCACAGGCCGTTGCGGTAACGGTTCCAGGTTTCGATGCGGTCGACATCGACGATGTGGATCGAAGATCTCATGGCGTGTGGTGCGCGCAACAGCAATGGTCAGCGCACAAAGCAAAACGCCCACTCGTGAGAGCGGGCGTTTCGGGTGTCTTGGTGGCCTGGGGCGGAATCGAACCACCGACACGCGGATTTTCAATCCGCTGCTCTACCAACTGAGCTACCAGGCCTCTGGGTTTCCCCATCGGTTTTCGCTGTCTGCGTTGCAGTGATCAGCGAAGACCTAGACTATACATCAATTTGCGGCCGTTTTCTTGCTGCGACCCAAATCGACGCCCAGCTGTTTCAATTTTCGATACAGATGGGTGCGCTCCAGGCCGGTCTTCTCGGCCACCCGGGTCATGCTGCCGCCTTCGCGGGCCAGGTGGAACTCGAAGTAGGCGCGCTCGAAGTCGTCGCGGGCCTCGCGCAGCGGGCGGTCCAGCTCGAAGCTCTGCTCGTGTTGCGGGCCGGCGTGGATCGGGGCGCTGGTCACCGGGGCGTGGGCCACGGCGCCGTAGCTGATCGGGGCCCGGTGGTGCTCGGTGTGACCCACCAGCTCGCTGCGGACGGGCGTCACGGTCACCGGGCTGCTGTTGGCGGCCGCGTACGAGGGTGCGGCCGTGATGGGCGTGACCGTGGCCAGGTGCACGGGCGGCGTGGCCACCACTGCGGGGCGCGGTGCCGGCTTGGTGAGGCCTTGCTCGACCGAGCGCAGCAGCTTCTGCATGGTGATGGGCTTCTCGAGGAAGGCCATCGCACCGAACTTGGTGGCTTCGACGGCGGTGTCGATCGTGCCGTGGCCGGACATCATGATGACGGGCATCGTCAGCTGGCCGCTGGCAGACCACTCCTTGAGCAGCGTCACGCCGTCCACGTCGGGCATCCAGATGTCGAGCAGCACCAGATCGGGCTTGCACTGCTCGCGCAGCACCCGGGCCTTGGCGGCGTTTTCGGCGACTTCGACGGTGTGACCTTCGTCGGTCAGGATCTCGGACAGAAGGGCACGGATGCCCAGTTCGTCGTCAACTACAAGAATGGTGGCCATGAATGTGAATGTGCACCCGGTATCGGGAAAACAACGCTCAGTGTCCCCGATCCGGGGTAGATTTGGATGACAGCTGTGAAAATGATAGCGAAACTTGTGCCCCGCTCAGCGACTGAGCGGCTGCGGGATAGCCCGCGGAAGGCGTGGCATCGCTGTTTGCCCCCCCCACATTGCGTACCTTCACCAAGGCGCCGTGCTCGTCGGCGATCTTCTTGACCACGGCCAGCCCCAATCCGGTGCCCTTGGCTTTGGTGGTGATGTAAGGCTCGAAAGCCCGCTTCAGGATGTGCGGCGCAAACCCGGGTCCATTGTCCCTCACGATGAGGCGCACGGCGCGGATCTGGCCATCGGCATGGCGAGGGGCGTCGGTGCGCACCAGCACGGTGGGCACGGCGTCCGGCGCCGGGCGCTCGTCCAAGGCATCGAAGGCGTTCTGCACGAGGTTGTGCACCACCTGTCTGAGCAGCGTCGCATCGCCCAGGATCAGTGGCAGGTCGGGTGCCAGTTCCATCTTCAGTCGCCCTTGCTCGACGGCATGGCCGTACAGCGCCATCACGTCCTGCACCAGCGCGTTCAGGTCCAGCGGCTGCAGGCGGGCGGTGGGCAGGCGGGCGTAGTCCCGGAACTCGTTGATCAGCGTCTTGAGCGCCTGCACCTGGTTGACGATGGTGTCCACCGACCGGCGCAGCAGGTTGCGATCGGTGTCGGCCACCAGCTTGTCCTCGAGCTTGATCTGCAGGCGCTCGGCCGAGAGCTGGATGGGGGTCAGCGGGTTCTTGATCTCGTGTGCCACGCGGCGCGCCACCTGGCTCCACGCTTCGGCGCGCTGGGCTGACACGACTTCGGTGAGGTCGTCGAACACGATGAGCGTTTCCTGCCGCGGCAACTCGGCGCCGCGCACAAGCAGGGTCAGCGCCTCGGGGTAGCTGGGCAGTTGCAGGTCATACGACTCCTGCCATTGCTGCCGCTCACCCGGCGTCGGGTCGTTGGCGTGCAGCTCGAACCGGGCCTTGAGCGTCTGGGCAAAATCCTCCAGGCCTGTCACCTCCGACAGGGGCCGCCCACGGTAGGCCGACAGCGGCAGGCGCAGGATGCGGGTGGCACCCGGGTTGACGGTTTCGATGCGCCCGTCGGCGTCGAACACGATCACCCCGGCGCTCAGGTTGTCGAGGATGGTCTGAAGGTGGGCGCGGGCCGATTCCAGGTCGGTGACGCTGCGGTCGACCAGGGTGCGGGCGTCAGCCAGCTGTTGCGTCATGGCGGCGAACGACCGTGTCAGGCCGCCCAGTTCGTCATCGGACATGAAGATGGCTTTGGGGCTGAGGTCGCCGCGTGCCACCTCGCCGACGCCTTCTGCCAGCAGCAGCAGGGGGCGAGCCAGCTGCTGTCCGAGGATCGCGGCGAGCAGGAAGGCCCCGAACACGGCCAGGATGAGCGCCAGCGTCAGCGTGCCGATGTACATGCGCCGCAGGCCCTCGCGGCCGATGAAGCGTTGCTGGTACTCGCTGTAGGCGGCCTGCACATCGAGGGCGTTGCGCACGAGGTCGGCAGGCAACTGCAGGGTGACCATCAGAAAGTGACCCTTGGCCTGCAGGCTGAAGCTGTGGTCGGGCATCCAGGCCAGCGCGACCACCCTGGGCGCGCCGATGGCCCGTTTCTGCGGCGGGTCCTCGGTGGGGTCCTCCAGACCCTCGACCAGCGAGGTGACCCCGCGCGCGCGCGCGTCCTGGCGCCATGACGCGGGGATGCGCTCGGCCGCCAGGATGCGGGAGGTCTCGCCGCCCGCCGAGTGGATGACCTGTCCCGATTCGTTGAGCAAGGTGACGGTCTGGGCGCCCATCTGCTCGCGCAGGCGCTCGAGTTGCAGCACGCCCGGGGTGTCGGGCAGCCGGCCGGCGGCGATGCGGGTCTGGTTGGCTGCATCGCGCGTCAGGGTGTCGAGCGTGCTGCGGCCCAGGTTGAGCCCGGCTTCCAGGGCGCCTTCGACCCGCACGTCGAACCAGGTTTCGATGCTGCGCGAGACGAACTGGTAGGACACCGTGTAGATCAGCAGGCCGGGCACCAGCCCCACCAGGCCGAAGATGCCGGCCAGCTTGAGCAGCAGGCGGCTGCCGAACTTGCGGGCCCTGAGGCGCAACGCCAGGCGGCCGAGCGCAAGCAGGATGACCAACCCGAGCAGCGTGGCCACGGTGACGTTGGTCCAGAAGAGCCAGCTGAAGTGACGCTCCAGGTGTTCGCTGTTCTGGGTGGCGAAGACCAGCAGGAAGGCGAGGATGAGCCCGGTGGCGGTCATGGCCACACCGGACACGATCAGCGCCCAGCGGTTGGGCTTGATGGGGCTCATGGTGCGCTCGGCACGGGCACGCGGCGTTCGACGGCCACGTTCCAGTCGGTCTGGCCGCCCAGGCCGATCTGCAGCGGGCGCGGCAGCTCGTTGGGATCGAGCATGAAGCGGAACACGACCTCGTGGTCCTGGTCGCTGGCGTAGGCGGATGGCTCGGCGATGCGCCAGCGGTTGGTGCGGCGCAGCACGTCCAGGGCGTCGCTGAGCTGGGTGTACTGGCGGCTCAGGCCATCGAAGCTGACGCGCCACTGGCGGGTCAGGGGTTGGTAGGCCAGACGCCAGCGGCGCACGGCCCGGGCGCGGGTCTGATCGAGCCAGTACCAGCGCACGCGCAGCAGTTCGGCTCGCGCGACGAAGGTCACGGCCACGCCCTTGCTCAGGGCCGACTCGATGTCGTCGGGCAGATCGAAGCGGACGTCGTAGCTGAGCAGCAGGCCTTCCTCGGCGCGCTGTACGGCCAGCCGCGTCAGCACCAGTCCGGTGTCGTTGCCCGCGTCAGCCAGCGCGCTGCGCCCTGCGGACGCCAGTGGCATGGCGAGCAGGGCAGAGGCACTGCGGTGCAGCAGCTCTCGGCGGCGCATCTGGGGCATCACGCACCTGGGGGTGTTCGGGTCAGCAAGGCGTAGAAGAAGCCGTCACCGCGGTCGGCGCGGCCAGGGTCAAGGTATTCGACCACAGGCAGCAGATGGCCGGGCGCGGGCCGCGCGGCAGCGTCCGGCGTGCGTTGCAAAAACGCGTCGACCCGGTCCTGGCCTTCCATGCGGAAAACCGAGCAGGTGCAGTACAGCAGGTGGCCGCCGGGCTTGAGCAGGGGCCACAGGGCATCGAGGATGGCGTCCTGCAGGCGCGCCAGGGCGGCGATGTCGGATTCGCGGCGCAGCCAGCGCACATCGGGGTGGCGGCGCACGATGCCGGAGGCGCTGCACGGCGCATCCAGCAGGATGGCGTCGAACGGGGTGCCGTCCCACCAGCCGTCGGGCCGGCTGGCATCGGCGGCCAGCGTGCGGGCGCGCAGCCCCAGCCGGGTCAGGGTGTCGTTCACGCGCGCCAGGCGAGCCGGATCGGCGTCCAGGGCGGTCACGTCCAGGTCAGCCAGTTCCAGCAGGTGCGCGGTCTTGCCGCCGGGGGCGGCACAGGCGTCGAGCACGTGGGCGCCGGGCGGCAAGGCCTGGCCGCCTGCGTGCACCAGCAGCGGCGCGGCAATTTGCGCGGCGGCGTCCTGCACCGACACGTCTCCGGCATCGAAGCCGGGCAGGCGGTGCACGGGCACCCCATGCGGCAGGGCGATGGGCGCCGGTGCCCCGGGTTGCGCCGGCGGCGGCGTGCTGTCGCCCGGCAGCAGCCCGGCGTCAACCAGGCGCGCATGGTAGGCCGCGACGCTGCCGTGACGGGTGTTGACGCGCAGGGTCATGGGCGGCTGTTCCTGGTTGGCCATCAGGATGGCCTGCCAGTGCTCGGGCCAGTCCTTCTTGAGCCGCTTGATCCACCAGGCGGGGTGGTTGAAGCGGGCCACCGGGTCGGCCTCGACGGCGTTCAGAAGCTCGGCCTGTTCGCGCAGAAAGCGCCGCAGCACGGCGTTGACCAGACCGCTGGCCGGCCGCGCCCGGCGCTTGGCGGCTTCCACCGCCTGGTCGACCAGGGTGTGGCCGGCGTACTCGGTGCCGCTGGCCAGGGCCAGAGCGGACAGCAGCAGGGCGTCCACCCAGGGCGCCGGGGCCTTGGGCACCAGGGCCTTGCGCAGGGCTTGCGCCAGCCCCAGGCGGCGCAGCACGGCGAATGACAGCGCCTGCACGCCCGGGCGTTCGGCGGCCGGACGCTCGGCCAGCACGTCGGTCAGCGAGCGCCCCTCGCGCACGGCGGCCACGGCCTCGGCACAGCCCGTCAGCAATTGCCACAGGGGCAGGCTGCCGCCGGAGGGCGGTGCAGCCGGAGCGGGAGAGGCAGACGGACGGGGGCGGGACGGAGGAGGCGTTTGGCGCATGGCGCGCAGTCTATGCGCTGCCGCGGCCTGTCCTCGGTCAGACGCCCAGGAAATGGCGACGGTAACGGGCCGGCAGATCGGCAATGCGCATCAGCATCGGCAGGTCGGCCGTATGGAAATCGGGGTCCCAGGCCGGGGCGCCCAGGATCTTGGCGCCCACGCGCAGGTAGCCCTTGATCAGCGCCGGCGGCTCGACCTGCAGGTGGCGATCCAGTTCCTCGACCGGCAGCGGCAGGCGCGGGCGCACCTGCACGTCGATCGGGGCGAGGTGGGTGTGACGCAGTTGCTCCCAGAGGCTGGCTGCGACATGGCCGCCATCGCGCATGCTGATGCTGGCGCAGCCCACCATGGTGTCCAGCTCGTTGCGCACCATGAACTCGGCCAGGGCGCCCCACAGCGCCATGATCGCGCCACCATGTCGGTGATCCGGGTGCACGCACGATCTGCCCAGCTCCACCATGCGGCTGCGCATCGGGCGCAGGCGGGTCAGGTCGAACTCGGTCTCGCTGTAGAGGCCGCCGACGCGACGGGCCGCGTCCGGCGTGAGCACGCGGTAGGTGCCGATGACTTCGCCGGGCTCGCCGTCGTTGCCCAGCAGGCGCACCAGCAGGTGCTCGCAATAGGGGTCGAACAGGTCGATGTCGTGGCCTGGGGGGCTGCCGGCCGGCACGTTCAGGCGCGCGCCCATTTCCTCGGCAAAGACGCGGTACCTCAGTCGTTGAGCGGCCCGAACATCCTCTTCAGAGCGCGCCCAAACGACCGCCAGGCCGGCGCGCGCGGCAGCATCGGGCTCACCGGATGCGGAGCGCGGATGAAGTGACCTCCGGGCGGCACGGGTCTCGGCCGACAGGCGGGTGGACAGGTCGGCCATCGGCAGCGTGGGCAGAGGCAGGTCACGCATGGTCATCTCCGGGGTCTTCGTGGACATGAGCCGTGACTGTGATCCGATGGGGTGACGCTGACATGAACCTGGCGTGACAGTTGCATGACGCGATCCACGTGCCCGCATGAGTGGCACGGCATGGGTGTCAACCCTGAGCTTTGCCCCCAGGGTACGGGGGCGCCCGCTGTTACGATCAAACCATGAGCATCCAGATCTTCGGCCTGCCGGTGTCACGCGGTGTGGCCATCGGCCGTGCCGTGCTGGTGGCGTCCAGCCGCGTGGACGTGCCGCACGTCTTCATCGACCCCAGCCTGATCGAATCGGAGGTGGGTCGGCTGCTTGCTGCGCGCGACACGGTCATCGCCGAATTCGAGGCGCTCAAGCGCGATCTGCCGGCCGATGCGCCGGCCGAGCTGGCGGCGCTGCTGGACGTGCACCTGATGCTGGTGCAGGACGAGGCCCTGGTGGGGGCGTCGGCTGACTGGATCCGCGAGCGCCACTACAACGCCGAGTGGGCGGTGTCGGCCCAGCTCGAGGTGCTGGCGCGGCAGTTCGACGAGATGGACGACCCCTACATCCGCGAGCGCAAGGCCGACCTGGAGCAGGTGGTGGAGCGCTTGCTGCGCAGCCTGAGCAAGGGTAAGCCGTCGGCGGTGCCCGATGGCGGGGAACACCGCGACTTCGGCGGCGACGAGCCGCTGGTGCTGGTGGCCAGCGACATCGCGCCGGCCGACATGCTGAGCTTCAAGCGCAGTGTCTTCAAGGGCTTCGTGACAGACGTGGGCGGCAAGACCTCGCACACGGCCATCGTGGCCCGCAGCATGGACATCCCCGCCGTCGTGGGCGCGCGCCAGGCGAGCCACCTCATCCGTTCGGACGACTGCATCATCATCGATGGCGATGCCGGCCTGGTCATCGTCGACCCCTCGCCCATCGTGCTGGAGGAATACCGCTTCCGCCAGCGCCAGAGCGAGCTGGAGCGCGGGCGCCTGGCCCGGTTGCGCCACACCCCGGCCGTGACGCTGGATGGCGAGCGCGTGGAGCTGCTGGCCAACATCGAGATGCCGGAAGACGCGCCGGCGGCGCTGGAGGCCGGTGCCGTGGGCGTGGGCCTGTTCCGCTCCGAGTTCCTGTTCATGAACCGCGGCGGCAACCTGCCCGACGAAGAAGAGCAGTACGACGCCTACCGCCGTGCGGTGGAGTCGATGAAGGGCCTGCCGGTCACGATCCGCACGGTGGACATCGGGGCCGACAAGCCGCTGGATGGCCTGTCCGCTGCCGAGCTGCGGCACGAGTCGGTGCTGAACCCGGCGCTGGGTCTGCGGGCGATCCGTTGGAGCCTGTCCGAGCCGAGCATGTTCCGGCGCCAGCTGCGGGCGCTGTTCCGTGCGGCCACCCACGGGCCGGTCAAGGTCCTGATCCCGATGCTGGCCAGCCAGCGTGAAATCTCGCAGACCCTGGAGCACATCGCGCACGCGAAGCGGCAGCTGGCGGACGCGGGCAAGCCCTGCGGCGAGGTCGAGCTCGGCGCGATGATCGAGGTGCCGGCGGCGGCGCTGACCCTGCCGCTGTTCCTCAAGCATTTCGACT
>JAJUHM010000123.1 GCA_029279925.1 Aquabacterium olei | reverse complement strand
GGGGTAGATGTCCTGGTACTTCTTGGGCGGGTTCTCGGCGTACTGCACGCTGCCATCGGGCCGCCAGCGGAACCAGTTGCGGTGCTCGTTCACGTATGGATGGTCTGGCGCGCACTGAAACGCGATATCGAGGGCCACTTCCATGCCGTACTCGGCGGCTCGGCCGATGAGCTCGCTCAGGTCGGCGGCCGTACCCAGTTCCGGGTGCACCGCCTTGTGCCCGCCTTCGCTGGCCCCGATGGCCCAGGGGCTGCCCACGTCCCCGGGCTCCGCCTGCTCGGCGTTGTTGCGGCCCTTGCGGCGCTCACGGCCGATCGGGTGGATGGGCGGCAGGTACAGCACGTCGAATCCCATCTCGGCGATGTAGGGCAGGCGCGCCACCACGTCCTTGAGACGGCCGTGCTGTCCGGCCACTTCGCTGGCGGACCGAGGGAACAGTTCATACCAGGCGCTGAATCTGGCCAGCAGGCGGTCGGCCACGAGCGGCAGCGGCCGCGGCCCCTGCGTGGCGAGACGGCGGTCAGGATGCCGCAACGCGCGGTCGGCCATGGCGTCATTCAGCGCAAGGGCCTGAATGGCGGTCGCATCCACGGCCGTGTCCGTGGCGTGCCAACGCCATTGCCGCGCACCTTCGGCCAGGTGCTCCCGGTCCTCGCCGTCGGCCCGCGCCGCGGCCTCCTCCAGCAGGTCCGCGCCGATCTGCATGGCCAGCCGAATGTCTTCTTCGCCTTGGCGTCTCGCCATCTCGTGACGCCATGACAGGAAGCGGTCTACCCAGGCCACGACGGTGTAGCCATAGCGGCCCGGATGCGGCGGCGTGAAACTGGCCACCCACTCGTCGTTGCCGCGGTGCCGCATCTCCACCTCTTCGGCATCGCCGCCCTCTGCGCTCCAGCGCAGCACGGCCCGCACGGCGTCGTGGCCGTCCGTGAAGACGTGGGCCGTCACCTCGAACGCCTCTCCGGCAATGCATTTCACGGGAAACTGGCCCCCGTCCACATGCGGCAGCACGGCATCGATCACCGCGCGAGCGCGGCCTTCATGCGGTGCACCGAGCAGTTGCGGTGGCGGTGTCTTGGGCTCAGTGGTGGCCTTGCGCGGCATGCGCCTCCCCTTTCAAAATGATGGTCGACAGTGGGGGCAAGGTGAGCGTCACCGACCAGGGGCGCCCGTGGCTCGGTTGAGATACAGCGTGGACGCCCCCCAGGTTGCCCCAGCCCGATCCCCCGTAGTCGGCAGCGTCGCTGTTGAAGACTTCCTGCCAGTGGCCTGCCCCCGGCACGCCGAGCACATACCCTTGGCGGGGCACCGGCGTCAGGTTGCAAACGACCAGCAGCGGGGCGCCCTGTGCAGGCTTGCGCAGAAAGGCCAACACGGTGTTGACAGAGTCGGTGCTTTCCACCCATTCGAACCCGTCGGGGCCGAAGTCGATCTCGTGCAGGGCGGGTTCGCACTGCAGCAGGTGATTGAGTTGCCGAACCAGGCGCGAGATCCCCTGATGGGCGGGCTGGGCGAGCAGGTGCCATTGCAACTCGCCTTCATGGTTCCACTCGCGTTCCTGTGCGAACTCGCCCCCCATGAACAGCAGCTTCTTGCCTGGATGGGTCCACATCATCGACAAGAGCAGCCGCAGGTTGGCCATGCGCTGCCACGCGTCTCCCGGCATCTTGCCGATCAGCGAGCCCTTGCCGTAGACCACCTCGTCATGCGAAAGCGGAAGCACGAAGTTTTCGTGGAAGGCGTAGACCAGCGAGAACGTCAGCCGTCCCAGGTGATGCTGGCGGTACAACGGGTCTTCCTTCATGAAAGCCAGCGTGTCGTGCATCCAGCCCATGTTCCACTTCATGCCGAAGCCCAGGCCACCCATCGAGGTGGGCCGCGAGACCTGTGGCCAGGCGGTCGATTCTTCGGCCACCGTGAAGGTGTCAGGGTGCGCGCGGTACACCGCTTCGTTGAGCCGGCGCAGGAAGGTGATGGCTTCCAGGTTCTCCTTGCCGCCATGGATGTTCGGCACCCACTGACCGTGCTGACGTGCGTAATCCAGGTACAGCATCGAAGCCACAGCGTCCACGCGCAGCCCGTCGATGTGGTAGCGCTCCAGCCAGAACAGCGCTGATGAGATCAGGAAGCTGCTGACCTCGCCCCGCCCGTAATTGAAGATGCTCGAGTGCCATTCAGGATGGAAGCCCTGGCGTGGATCGGCGTGCTCGTAAAGGTGCGTGCCGTCGAAGAAGTGCAGCCCGTGAGCGTCGGTGGGGAAGTGCGAGGGCACCCAGTCCAGGATGACGCCGATGTCCTGCTGGTGCAGATGGTCGACAAAGGCCATGAAGTCGTCCGGCGTGCCATAGCGGGCAGTCGGCGCAAAGTAGCCCGTGGTCTGGTAGCCCCACGAGCCGTAGAACGGGTGCTCGGTGACGGGCATCAGCTCGACATGGGTGAAGCCCAGATCCTTCACATAGGCAGCCAGTTCGACAGCCAGCGCGCGCCAGCCCATGGGGCGTCCGTCGGGGCGGCGCCACGAGCCCACATGCACCTCGTAGACCGACATGGGCGCCGAAAGTCGGTTGCGCTCGCCCCGGCGGGCCATCCAGGCCTGGTCTCCCCAGACGTGTTGCGGGTGCCAGATCCGCGAGCCGGTCGCCGGTGGTGCCTCGGCATAGAAGGCGAGCGGGTCGGCCTTGATCAGCTGCTGATGTTCATGCCGGCTGCACAGGTGGTACTTGTAGATGTGTCCCCGCTGGGCCTGCGGGATCACGCCGGCCCAGACCCCGCTTTGGCGCGGGCAGGGGCTCAGCGGGTGAGCGTGAGGATCCCAGTCGTTCCACTCGCCCATCACGGAAACGCTTTCCGCGTTGGGGGCCCACACTGCAAAGCGGGTTCCACCTTCAGGACCCTCATGGGGGTGCGCACCCAGCACATCGAACAGGCGGGCGTGCGTTCCTTCGTGCAGCAGGTGGAGGTCAAGGTCGCTCAGCATCGGCCTGGCAAGGTGGTGGGCGATGTCGCCGCGGTAGGTTGCGAGGGCAAGCGTCGTGCCTGGCCCTGCAAACCGCTGACATGGCGCCCCGGGTTGAGTTGCTCAGCGCCGGCATCGGAAAGAAGTGCCGCCGCGCGAGGAAAACGTGCAGCCGTCGGACGAGGCATGGGCCGCAGCGCCGGACGGCGGGTCATTGCACCTCCGGCGGTGGAACGACCTCGGGCTGGGGAGGAACAGGGGTCACCTCGGGCCCGGCCGGTGGCGGCGTGATTTCGGGCTCCGGCCGAACCGGGTCCACCTCGGGGCCTGGCGGTTGCGGCGTGACGTCGGGGCCCACCGGGTCCGGGATGTCGGGGCCCGAAGGCGGCATGCCGGGGCTGGGAGGAACGGAGGAGGGGAGAGACGCGTGCAGCATGGGGCCTCCTCATTGCTTGCGGGCGATGGCTTGCGCCAGTTCGGCCTTGCTCATGGTGGATCGACCCTCGATTCCCAGCGCGCGCGCACGCTCGTACAGTGCCTGGCGCGTCTGTCCCAGGCCGTCCACCCCGCCGTAGCTGGCCTGCTTTCCGCGCCGGGCCTGTTCGCCAGAGGCCGCGGCCTGCGGGTCCGATGGTCCCTTCTCGGCCTTGGGCTCCCAGTGGTCTCCGACTTTCTCGAAGCTGTGCTTGAGCGACGACATGGCAGTGCGGCGGGCGCGCTCGCCCGGGCCGTAAGACTGCTCCGCGCTCGCGAGGGTCTTGGCATAGGTGCGTTGGGCCTTGGAGGGTGAGCGCTTCAGGGTGGCCGGTAAGGCCGTGCTGCCGGGACGACTTGGCATGCTGGTCTCCTTGAGGTTTGTCCATCCCTTCGGCAATCGCCATGCCGCGCACCGGATGCCGGGCGCCTATGAGGCCTCGTCGGCAGAGGTCATCAACCAGGCTCGAAGCACCTCGGCCACGCTCCATGCCTGGGCCACACAGCCGCGGGGCCAACCCGGCGGCTCTGCGTCAAAGATCTCGCTGATGCTGCCGACGCCGGCCTCCGACAGGTGTGCGGGCAGGTCCGCCAGAAAGCGGCGGGCCGCTTCACGGTCGGGGTACTGCTTCAACCAGGCCTCGATGAAGTGCCCGATGAGCCATGGCCACACGGTGCCCTGGTGATAGGCCGCATCGCGTGAGCGCAGGTCGCCCTCGTATGTCGGCTTGTAGGAGGGATGGCCTGGTGCGAGCGTGCGCAGCCCCCACGGGGTCAGCAGTTGCCGGCGCACCGTGTCGAGCACGGGGGCCCAATGCACCCGGTCCAGCACCGGGTGGCGCAGCGAGATGGCGAACACCTGATTCGGTCGGCACGCCACGTCATGGACCTCCTCGCCGGGTTCGCCATCCACCACGTCGAACAGGTGGAGCAGGGCGGGCGACCAGTAGCGCTGATTGAACGAGGCACGCACCTGCTCGGCCAGACGGCCATGGCGTTCATCGGGCGAGCCCGTTTCCACGGCCCAGTCCGCCATGAGGCGCAGCGCGTTGTGCCACAGCGCCTGGATTTCGACCGGCTTGCCTCGGCGCGGCGTGACAACCCAGCCGTCGACCTTGGCGTCCATCCAGGTCAACTGGTAGCTGGGCGCCCCGGCATGCAGCAGGCCATCATGCGGATCCATCGCAATGCCATAGCGGGTGCCTCGAACGTGGTGCTCGATGATCTGCCTGAGCACGGGGAACAACTCGCGCACGAGCGAGCGGTCGCCCGAGCAGGTGGTGTAACGATCGAGCGCGTGGAAGTACCACAGCGTCGCGTCGACGGTGTGGTAGAGCGCCTCGCGCTCGCCTTCCGGGAAGAGGTTGGGCAGCAGGCCGTCCCGCACATAGTGCGAAAACGTCTGCAGGATGGCGCGTGCTTCGGCGTGACGGCCCGTGCAGAGGGTCAGCCCTTCCCGGCTGATCATGGTGTCGCGACCCCAGTCACCGAACCAGTGGTACCCGGCGATGACGGTGCGAACCTGGTCGCCGCTCGCGCGGGCCTGGCGCGTTTCGTCGAGCCGGCTGCCCGGCACGACGACAAAGGCGTCCGCGGCCGCCACGAGCTGGGCGGCAACCGGGTCCTGCGCGACCGCAGGAGGTGGCATCTGCAGGAGGCGTTCGACGCGCCGCTGCTGGTGTTCGATTGCCGCCATGCCGTCGCACTGAAGGGCTTCTGCGCCCTCTGTGGTCGCGACGAAGGTCAGGGGCTGGCCCGGCTGCAGCCTGGCCGTGAAGTAGCCCGGGCTGTACAGGTGCTCGCTGTGGTCATAGCCGCGCAGCTGCTCGACGCGGTACAGGGCATGTTCGCCCACCACCTCGTGGCAGGTGAAGCCCTCGCTTTCCGGGGTCAGGCCGAACTGCAGCGCAAGGTCGGTGCGGTCTCGTCGGACCTCATACAGTCCACGAGAGAACAGGAGTGTGAACGGCCACTCTGCCTCGTGAACCAGCACGGCGTCCTGGCGCCGGAAGGCGAGGAAGGGGCGCAGCCGCAGTTCGACCGCTTCGCCTTCCAGCAGCCGGTACACCACGCACACGGTGTTCTGGTTGTGCGGCATCACGATGGTCTTCTCGATCACCACGCCGCCGATGTCATAGCGCCAGGTGGGCATCAGGTGGTGCCACCGAAATCGCGTGAGGCAGCGGTGCACGTCGGTGTCGAGCCGGCCATCCAGGTATTCGGCGCCGCCGATCTTCACGTGCCGTCCCCTCGCATCGATTTCTTCGTCGAAGCGGGAGATCAGGATGTGGCGACCCTTGGGGTTGGCGAGGTTGGGCACGAAGAGCCCGTGGTGACGCCGCGTGTTGATGCCCAGCAGGCTGCCGGAGGCAAAGCCCCCCAGGCCGTTGGTCACGAGCCACTCGCGGTCACGCAGCGCGCTCAGGTCTTCGCCCGGACGCCAGTCGATTTCGATCGGCTGTAGCTTCATCGCGAGGCTCCTGAAAGGGGTGAAGGGGCAGGGCGGGGCCATGCCGCGAGCAGCGTGGCACTCTCACCGGGAATCACCCAGCGGCCGTCCTGCCCGGGGTGCACAGCACCCGGGCCGCCATACCCTGGCTCGTCGCTGGACCAACGCAAGTCCCACTGCATTGCGCGGGGTGGGGCCAGCAGTGGCTCGGGGGCAGGCTGGAAATCCAGTTCGTCTCCCAGGTTGACCACCAGCAGGCGATCACCGTCCGATGCGCCCCGCCACCGCAAGACGAAGGCCCGTTCCGACAGCACCGCCCCATCCAGTTGCCGGGCGTCCTGAGCCGACAGGACAGGGTCCGCGCGCCGAAGGGCAAGGAGATCGCGATGCAGGCGCAACGCCGCGGCGTGACGATCGCACTCGCTCCAGTCCAGGCAGCATTGCCGGAACGTGGACTCGAGCGCGGGGTCCGCGATGGCCTGTTGGGCCGCATCGGTGGCATAGCTCTTGAATTGAGCGACGAAGGCGCGGCGCCCTTCGAAGACCTTTTCCGCCAGTTCGGGCTGGTGGTCTGCGAAGAAGGTGAAGGGGGCTGAAGCGACGAACTCCTGCCCCATGAAGAGCATGGGCGTCTGGGGGCCGAGCAGGGTCAGGGCCGTGAGGGCACGCAGACGCCCGGCACTGGTCAGCTCGTGCACCCGCTGGCCATAGAAGGTGTTCGCGACCTGATCGTGGTTCTGGAGGAAGTGGACAAAGGCAGCGGCCGACACATCCAGAGCCGGGGTGCCGCGCGGCTGGTTCTGCCACGCATAGTGCTGCCCCTGAAACAGGAAGCCGTGCCGCAGTGCCGAGACGAACTCCTGCGCTCGCCCCCGGTGATCATGGAAGTAGCCTTCATGACGGCCGGTCAGGGCGACCCTCGCGGAATGGTGATAGTCGTCGTTCCAGATGGCGTCGAGGCCACAGCCACCGTCGCCGACCGCTCCGATCGGTCTCACGTCCTGGGGTTCGTTCTCGGCGATCAGCAGGATCTGGCGATCTCCGGCGGCGGCGCGCACCCGACACGACAGTTCGGCGAGGATGTGCATGGGTGATGCGTCGTGCATGCTCTGCGTGGCGTCGAGCCGCAGGCCGTCGAGGTGGTAGGTCCGCACCCAGTGGCAGGCACTGCCGACGATGTAATCGCGTACGGCGCGGCTGTCCGGGCCGTCGAAGTTGAGCGCATCGCCCCATTCGTTCGCATAGCGCGCGGTGAAGTAATGGGGGGTGTACTGCCGAAGGTAATTGCCGTCCGGGCCGAGGTGGTTGTAGACGACGTCGAGGATGACGGCCAGGCCTTGCTGGTGCGCGGCGTCCACGAAACGCTTGAGTGCGTTCGCGTCGCCGTACACGTGATACGGCGCATACAGGCCGACGCCGTCGTAGCCCCAGTTCCAGCGCCCCGGACATTCGGCCAGGGGCATGAGCTCGATCACTGTCGCGCCAAGGTCGCGCAGGTGGCCGAGCTTGTCGATCGCCGCATCGAGTGTGCCGGCCGGCGTGAAGGCACCGATGTGCAGTTCGTAGATGACCTGGCCAGCGAGCCGCACGCCGTGCCAGTCGGAGTCGTGCCAAGTGTGGGCGTTGTCATCGACCACCATGGACGGCCCGTGCGGCCCGCACGGCTGGAAACGGGCGCAGGGGTCAGGCCAGGCCGAACCCTCGTCGAGCCGGTACCGGTACAAGGTGCCGGGGCCAATGCCGCGGGCAAAGCCACTGAAGTGCCCATCTGGTTCGGCTTGCAAGGCAACCAGTCCGGAGCTGTGCCCGTCGCTGTGCTCGAACGCCACCTCGACGCGGCGCGCAGCCGGTGCCCAGACACGAAAATGTGTTCCGGCGTCGCGGGCGCATGCGCCGAGGAGCGGAACATCCTTGTGCATCGGAGAATCGGCTTCGGGCATGGTGGGGTCTGCACGCGATCGCGATCGGGTGCAAACGGGCGGCAACCCGTGTGCCCGGGATCGGCCTGCTTGTGTCATGTAATTGTCTACGATGTATATTATGTAAACTAAAGAACGTGGATGGCAGAAGGAATGCCGGCCTTGCCGGCGTCGTTGATCTTCTTCACCCCACCACACGGCCTTTGCCTCGGCTCGAGCCTTCCTGCGGTGCGCCGCCTTCCTTGCGGATCACACTGAAGCTGCCGTCGCCCTCCATGTAAGCCTGCGCCACCTCGGATGGATCTTGCACACCGTTCTGCCGCAACGCGGCCATCAACTCGTCCATGGTGATGAACTCGCGTCGCAGGTTGCGGCGCTGGACCTTCCCGTCATGGATCAGCAGCAAGGGCTCGGACATGGCCACCCGGCGGACGAAACGGAACCGGAAGCTCGCCCAGTCCAGCAACACGTTCCAGCCGATGAGCGTCGACACCAGCAGCATGCCTTCCGGGACGGTCTTGTAATCACCGGCCATCGCGTTCTGGGCGGCATCGGCAACGATGACGAGCAGCAGCACGTCCGCGATGCCGACCGCGCCAACGTCCCTTCGCAGCACGAAGCGAAAGACCACGAACAGGAACCAGTACATCAAGGTGCCGCGCAAGATCACCTCGATCGGGTTCATGGTGAACGAGAACATGTCGGTCAGCATGGCAAGCGCTCCTTGGCGTCCGTCTCAGGCAAGTGCCACACCCGGCCGGTGCCTGCGCCCCGGGCTGATGGCCGGAGCGAGGCGTTGCCATCTGTAAACGCACCTGCTCGCACCCGCCAGGCCCATGCCATGGGCCTATGATTCCAGCTTGCGCTGCGCCCATGCGCCAGCCCCTGTTTCTCCTGACGACCGACGCCTGCGCCTGCGCAGGCCCTGCCATCTCCATGACCTTCCGCTCCTCCACCCGCCGCCTGTACACGGCGTTGTTCCTGGTTGCGACCTGCGTGACCGCACCGGTCACCGCGGCTGCGCAAACGCTTGTTCCGCCCCCCGCCATCGAGGCCAAGGCCTATCTCCTGATGGACTACGAGTCCGGGCAGGTCCTGATGGCCAGCAACGCCGATCAACCGCTGCCCCCGGCCTCGCTCACCAAGATGATGACCAGCTACATCGTCGAGCAGGCGCTCAAGAGCGGCCGCATCAAGCAGGGCGACATGGTGTCCGTCAGCCAGAACGCCTGGTGCCGCGGCTCCAGCACCGAGTCCTGCATGTACCTGCCGCTCAACGGACAGGCCAGCGTGATGGACATGCTGCGCGGCATCATCATC
>JAJUHM010000122.1 GCA_029279925.1 Aquabacterium olei | reverse complement strand
TGTTCGTGATCAGGCTCGTACAGGATGACCTCGCCGTCGCACAACTCGGCCATCTCGACCAGGCGGGGGTCACCCGCGTACAGCACCCCCACGCCATCCGAGCGCACCACATCCATCTGGGTGCGCAGCACCTTGAACATCTGCTCCGGCTCGTGGATGTCGTGCTCGGCCAGCGCAGGCGCCACAGGGGGCTCGGCACCAAGCAGGTCGGTGACCACCCCCACTGCGCACCGGTCATAGGCCAGGCCGTCGTTCAGGATGCTGGCCGCCCCGTTCTCGAGGACGACGGCGTTCACCTCGCGGTTCATCAGCAGGCGCTGGCCAGCGGCAAAGTGGGCGCGCTCCCCGGCTTCGACACGGCGCGTGCCCAGGAACAGGCCGTCGCGGCACGCCAGGCCCACGTGCTTGCCGCTCAGGTGCAGCAACCACGCAATCAGCCGGGCGATCTGGCTGGTGCCGACCGAGCCGGCCACCCCGACGATCGGCACCCGGCCGGTCTCGGTCTCGTCGAACAGGTGGTCGGCAATGGCCGTGCCAACCGGCCGCGGCAGCCCTTCGGCCGGCTTGAGGTGCATCAGCAGGCCCGGGCCGGCATTGACCTCCACGATGGCGCCGCGCTGGGCCGCCAGCGGCTTGGAAATGTCCTGCACCACCAGGTCGATGCCAGCGATGTCGAGGCCCACCACCCGGGCCGCCAGACCACACTGGTAGGCCACGTCGGGGTGCACGTCGTCGGTGCAGTCGATGGCGACGTTGCCGTTGCGCTGCACCAGCACACGCTGGCCCTCGGCCGGAACCGAACTGCCGTCCAGCCCCTGGCGCTCCAGCAGCAGGCGCATCGTGGGCTCGCGCTCCAGGATGATGGTCTCCAGCGGGAACTCCTCCGCCTCGCCACGACGCGGGTCGCTGTTGAGCTGGTCGTCGATAAGCTTGGTGACCGGGTCGCGGCCGTTGCCCACGATCCACAGGCTTTCGCCGCGGGCCGCCGCCACCACCTTGCCCCCAACCACCAGCACCCGGTGCTCGTCACCCGGGATGAAGCGCTCGACGATGACATCGCTGCCCTCGGCCTCGGCGACCTTGTAGGCGGCCTCGATGTCGGCGCGTTCGGTCAATTCGAGCGACACACCCCGCCCGTGGTTGCCGTCGAGCGGCTTGACCACCACCGGCACGCCGATGTCTTCGGCGGCGTCCCAGGCTGCTTCAGGGCTGTCGACCACCTCGCCTTCCGGCACGGGCACGCCACAGGCTTTCAGCAGCGTCTTGGTCAGGTCCTTGTTGCCGGCAATGCCCTCGGCAATCGCGCTGGTCTTGTCGGTCTCGGCCGTCCAGATGCGGCGTTGCGCCGCCCCATAGCCCAGCTGCACCAGGTTGCCTTCATTCAGGCGGATGTGCGGAATGCCGCGGTCGGTCGCAGCATTGACGATGGACGCCGTCGACGGGCCCAGGTAGCAGTCGTCGATCTGCTCGCGCACCAGCTCGACGGCGGCCTTGACGTCGAAGGGCTCGTCGTTGATGGCCGCCATGATGAGGGCGTGGCCCTGCTGCAGGGCCACACGGGCCACCTGTTCGTCGCGGGCCCGGAACACCATGCGGTACACGCCGCGGCGGCTGGTCGAGCGGGTCTGCCCGAAGCCGGTCGGCATGCCGGCCAGGTTCAGCAGCTCGATCACGATGTGCTCCAGCACGTGCCCGCACCAGGTGCCTTCCTGCAGGCGCTGCAGGAAGCCGCCGCGCTCGCCCACCCCGCAGTGGTGCTCGATCAGCGCCGGCAGCCAGGCCGTCAGGCGATCGTTGAAGCCCGGCAGCGTGTTGGAGGGGCAATCCTCCAGCTCGCCCAGATCGAGCCAGACCTCCAGCACCGAGCGGTACGTCCAGATGTTGGGGCCACGCAGGTAGTTGATGCGCAGGAGCGCGATGTCGTTCTTCTTGGTCATGGGGCGACAGGGGGGCGCAGGGGGTTGCAGGCGAGGCAGAAAGATGGATCGGATGACACCGGGAAGGCTGCTTCGGTCAAAATGCGACACCTCGCACGAGGGGCCGAAGCGGGGCCCCTGTGTCGGGCCAACGGATCAACATGCACCATCACCATCCTGCTGACGACGCCACCGGGCGTCGGGCTGTTACGAATCTGGCCAGCGCTGACTGGTCGCTGGCACCCGGAGAGAACGTTTTATGTCGCCTTGAGGTTGACTTGAACGCTCAACTTCGTTTCGAGACCGCCTCCATCGTCCTCACCGACCAGCGCATCGGCACCCGGGCGGAAGCCGGCGCCCCGTGGCAGACCTGGTCGCTGACCCCGGACCTGACGCTGCAGCACCACGACCACGCCGGGGTCGGCGCCCTGGAGCTGGTGTCGGCACAAGGGCGGCTGGCCGTGTGGTATTTCACACTCGAGCACCAGGTTCAGGTGGTTCGGCTGATCGAACAGTTCGAACGCCACCAGGCTGCGCTGCACACCGGCGAGACCCCGGCCGAGGACGACAAGGCCCAGTGCCCGAGCTGCAAGGCGCCCCTGCCTCCGGAAAGCGACGAGTGCCCCGTGTGCCACCGGGAGCTGCAGACGCCGCCCTCGACCTGGGTGCTGCTGCGGCTGTGGCGCTTCGCCCGGCCCTACCAGGGCAAGCTGCTGGCCGGCTTCCTGCTGACGCTGGCCTCCACGGCCGCCACGCTGGTGCCGCCTTACCTGACCATGCCGCTGATGGACAAGGTGCTGATCCCGTTCCAGAACGGCCAGGCCATCGACACCAGCCTGGTGGTGCTGTTGATGGGCGGGCTGCTGGGCTCCGCGCTGGTGGCGTGGGCCCTGGGCTGGGCGCGCACCTACCTGCTGGCCCTGGTGTCCGAGCGAATCGGCGCCGACCTGCGCACCACCACCTACGAGCACCTGCTGCGCCTGTCACTCGACTATTTCGGCAGCAAGCGCACCGGCGACCTGATGACCCGCATCGGCTCGGAAACCGACCGCATCAACGTCTTTCTGTCACTGCATGCGCTGGATTTCGCCACCGACGTGCTGATGATCGCGATGACGGCGGCCATCCTGGTCTCCATCAACCCGTGGCTGGCCCTGGTCACCCTGGTGCCCCTGCCCTTCATCGCCTGGCTGATCCACCTCGTCCGCGACCGTCTGCGCACCGGATTCGAGAAGATCGACCGCGTCTGGGGCGAGGTCACCAACGTGCTGGCCGACACCATTCCGGGCATCCGCGTGGTCAAGGCGTTTGCCCAGGAGCAGCGCGAGGCCAATCGCTTCCGGGCCGCCAACCAGTACAACCTGCAGGTCAACGACAAGCTCAACAAGACCTGGTCGCTGTTCTCCCCCACCGTGTCGCTGCTGACCGAAATCGGGCTGCTGGTGGTGTGGGCCTTCGGGATCTGGCTGGTGTCGGAAAACGACATCACGGTCGGGGTGCTCACCGCCTTCATCGCCTACATCGGCCGCTTCTATGGCCGGCTGGACTCGATGAGCCGCATCGTCTCGGTCACGCAGAAGGCCGCCGCTGGCGCCAAGCGCATCTTCGACATCCTCGACCACGTCTCGAACGTGCCCGAGCCGGTCAACCCGGTGAAACTGCCGGCCCTGCAAGGCGGCATCCGCATGGAGCAGATCGCCTTTCGCTACGGCAGCCGCTCGGTCATCCGCAACCTGAGCCTCGACATCCGACCGGGCGAAATGATCGGGCTCGTGGGCCACTCCGGTTCCGGCAAGAGCACGCTGGTCAACCTGATCTGCCGCTTCTACGACATCACCGACGGGGCCATCAAGGTCGATGGCATCGACATCCGCCGCGTGGCCGTGGCCGATTACCGGCAGCACATCGGCCTCGTGCTGCAGGAACCCTTCCTGTTCTTCGGAACGATTGCCGAGAACATCGCCTACGGCAAACCCGATGCGACCCGGGACGAGATCATCGCCGCCGCCCGGGCTGCGCATGCCCACGAGTTCATCCTACGCCTGCCGCAAGGGTATGACTCGCTGGTGGGTGAGCGCGGCCAGGGCCTGTCGGGTGGCGAGCGACAGCGCATCAGCATTGCGCGCGCGCTGCTGATCGACCCGAAGATCCTCATCCTGGACGAGGCCACCTCCGCCGTGGACACCGAGACCGAGAAGGAGATCCAGCGCGCACTGGACAACCTGGTCAAGGGCCGCACGACGATTGCGATTGCCCACCGCCTGTCCACCCTGCGCAAGGCCGACCGCCTGGTGGTGATGGACCGCGGCCAGGTGGTGGAGGTGGGGCCCCATGACGAACTGATGGCCCGCCAGGGCGCCTACTGGCGCCTGTACGAGGCCCAGGCGCGCAAGGCCGAGCAGGATGCCCTGCTGGACGCCGAGCCGCCCTCTCCCAACGCCGAGAACCCGGCCTGACACCGAGCGCGACATGAGCGACTTCCAGATCACCCGAGACGCCTTTGGCAAGCTGGTCTACACCGGCGCGGACGGCGTGCCCCACATCGGTGTCGTGCCGGTGCGCGCCTTCCCGATTGCCGCGCCAGACGAAGGCCTCTCCCTGATCGGCCCGGATGGCCACGAGCTGGCGTGGATTCCCCGCCTCAGCGCCCTGCCCGAAGCGCAGCGCGCACCCATCGAAGCCGAGTTGGCGGTGCGCGAGTTCACGCCCACCATCACCCGCATCCGCGAGGTCTCGACCTTTTCGGTGCCCAGCACCTGGCATGTCGACACCGACCGGGGTCCCACCGAGGTCGTGCTCAAAAGCGAAGACGACATTCGCCGACTGGGCAACGGGCGCCTGCTGATCGGCACCAGCCACGGCCTGAACCTCGCGATCCGCGACATGGCCGCACTCGACCGGCATTCGCGCAAGCTGCTCGAGCGCTTCCTCTGATCCGGTCGGGTCGCTGACGTCGGCTGCCCGTCAGTTCTCGGCGACGACGTCGAGCGCAAGAAGCTGCGCGCGCAAGGCATGCAGTGCGCGCCAGCCACCGGGCTGCGCGAACAGCGGCTCCTGCCCTTCCGTGGCCAGAACGGCCTCAGGGTCGGAGCGGTACACCCGCACCGTCTGCAGCGTCCCGCCCGGGCCCGTGCGCGCCTGCAACGCGGCGCCGCAGGCGTCCTCTACCGTCACGGCGTTTGGCTCGTAGGCGCCCCGCCCCAGCACGTAGTCGGCGCGGTGCAGCGGCCGGTCCCAGCCGTACTCGTCTCCAAGCCGGCAGATGCCGGGAAAGGCCGCCCGCGCGTCGTCGGGCGGGCCTTCGTGCCCCACCAGGTCCAGCAGTTCCGCTGCCGTGCTCACATCATGGATCTCCCATGCATGGAGCTCGTCTCCCTCTGCCGTCTTGCGCAACAGGTCGTCCGCATCAAAGGCGAACCAGCACCGTGGCATGCCCTGGTGGGGCACTTCCAGCACGTAGATCATGGGGCGGCCCTACTCGACGCCTTCGGCCGCCGCCTTGGCCCAGGCCACCTTGCGGAAGCGCTCGGCAATGGCCACCGGGTCGTTGTCGAACGTGCGCCGCGCCGCGTCCAGCGCACCCTGGGCAATCGCGGCCTCGTCGTGCCGCAGCGGAATCCGCCCACCCACGTGCGTGGCCCCCGGCACCGCCCGCGCAATCGCCTGGCGGTTGGGGTGCTCGGTCAGGGGAACCAGGGTGTCGGCCTCCGGCACGCCCCCGAGGCAGAGCCAGCCATCGACCACCTCGACCTTGCGGCCGTCCATCGTCGTCTTCACATACACGGCTTCAGACATGGATACCCCTTCTCGACACAGCGGGCGGCCCGCCCAAGGTCAGCGGATGATGTCGTACGAGTAGTCGGTCTTGCCCGGCACGATGGTGTTCGCATCGAGCGTTTCGAAGTACTCGTCCAGCAGGTTCACCAGCACGCGCAGCCCGCCCTCGTAACCCCAGGTGGGATAGCGGTGGTAGTGGTGCCGGTCGAAGATCGGGAACACCATGCGGATCAGCGGGGCCCCGGTGTCACGCTCGAGGTACTTGCCGTAGGTGTTGCCGATCAGGAAGTCCACCGGCTCGGTGTGCAGCAGCGAGCGCATGTGCCAGAGATCGCGCTTGGGATAGGACTTGCAGCCCGCGCCATAGGGCGAGGCATCGAACACGGCCTGCATGCGTGCGGCCCACTTCTCGTCCCCGTTGGTGGCCAGCACGTGAGCCGGCTCGGCCCCCAGCTCCAGCAGGAACCGGCTCAGGCCCAGCATCTGGTCCGGGTCGCCGTACAGCGCATAGCGCTTGCCGTGCAGATGAGCCTGGCTGTCGGCCATCGCGTCCACGAGCTGGCCGCGCTCCTTCTCGAGCTCGGCTGGCACCGGCTTGCCGGTCAGGCGCGACAGGGCCATCACGAACTCGTCGGTGCCCGCCACGCCCACCGGGCAGTTCAGCGCCACCACCTCCTGGCCCTTTTCCTTCAGGTACTTGGTGGTCTTCTCGCAGCAGAACTCCTGCATCACGATGGTCGCCTTCGCGTGCAGCGCCCGCTCCACCTCGGCCTTGGTCGTGCCGCCCTCATACATGCGGAACTCGCCGTCGGTGGGGGTGTTCCACACCTCGGACGGATCGCACAGCACGGTGTAGTCCACGCCGAACAGCCCGAAGATGCGCCGGATTTCCTTCATGTTGCCGACGACGAAGCCATCGAAGCCGCCGATGAAGTTGATCGAGTCGTTCGGCACGCGGGTCAAGGCTTCACCAGCCCCGGACTTGCCATCCCAGAAGTGCTTCAGGATGCCGAGCAAGGCGTTGTCGTAGCCGGTGATGTGGCTGCCCACAAAGGCCGGCGTGTGTGCAAACGGCACGTCGAACTCGGCCGGCACCGAGCCCTTCTGCTTGGCGTTCTTGATGAAGGCGTCCAGGTCGTCCCCGATGACCTCGGCCATGCAGGTGGTCGACACCGCGATCATCTCGGGCTGGTAGAGGTTGTAGGTGTTGGCCAGGCCATCGATCATGTTGTTCAGGCCGCCGAACACCGCCGCATCTTCGGTCATGGACGACGACACGCAAGACGTCGGCTCCTTGAAGTGGCGCGAGAAGTGCGAACGATAGTAGGCCACGCACCCCTGTGAGCCATGCACGAAGGACATCGTCTTCGCAAAGCCGTTGGCCACAAAGACGGCGCCCAGCGGCTGACAGGCCTTGGCGGGGTTCACGACCAGGGAGTCGCGCTTGAAGTTCTTCTCCTTGTAGTCCTCGGTCTTGGTCCACTCGATGATCTGCTTGATCTTGTCATCGGTGTGGTTGAACTCGAAGGCCTTCTTGCCCTCGAGCATGGACTGGTAC
The DNA here is from genome assembly GCA_029279925.1 of Aquabacterium olei. Lineage (GTDB taxonomy): Bacteria > Pseudomonadota > Gammaproteobacteria > Burkholderiales > Burkholderiaceae_C > Aquabacterium > Aquabacterium olei_A. The sequence goes on along the minus strand of JAJUHM010000122.1, from coordinate 1,871 downwards.
TCCGGTTCACGGAACAGGAACTCGTGGTCAAGGACCTTGTCTGCGCTTTGCGGCATGGTGTTCTCCTGGAAAACAGAAATCGCGGGGTTGAAGGGGGACGACACGCTCTTCGGCCGTCACCCCCGGGTCGGCATCAGGCCGCTTGCTTCCACGGCGCCTTGGTCAGGCCCCAGATCGGGCTGGAGATCGCCATGTCCATGTCACGCGCGAAGATGGCAAAGCCGTCGTAGCCGTGATAAGGGCCGGAGTAGTCCCAGCTGTGCATCTGGCGGAACGGCACGCCCATCTTCTGGAACACGTACTTTTCCTTGATGCCCGAGCCCACGAGATCAGGCTGGACCTTCTCGACGAACTTCTCGAACTCGTAGCCGGTCACGTCGTCGTAGATCAGCGTGCCGTCCTTGATGTAGTGCGTGGTGCGCTGGTAGTCGTCGTTGTGGCCGAACTCGTAGCCGGTTCCCACAACCTCCATGCCCAGGTCCTCGTACGCGCCGATGACGTGACGCGGACGCAGGCCGCCCACGAACAGCATCACCTTCTTGCCCTGCAGGCGCGGCTTGTACTTGTCGATCACGGCCTGCATCAGCGGCTTGTACTTCGCGATCACCTCTTCGGCCTTGGCCTTGATCGTGTCGTCGAAGTGGGCGGCGATCTCCCGCAGCGACTTCTCAATCATCGACGGCCCGAAGAAGTTGTACTCGACCCATGGGATGCCGTACTTCTCTTCCATGTGCCGGCTGATGTAGTTCATCGAGCGGTAGCAGTGCAGCACGTTGAGCTTGGCCTTGGGCGTGTTCTCCAGCTCGGCAATCGTGCCGTCACCGGACCACTGGGCGATCACGCGCAGCCCCATCTCTTCCAGCAGGATGCGGCTCGACCACGCATCCCCGCCGATGTTGTAGTCGCCGATGATGGCCACGTCGTACGGCGTGGGCACGAACTCGTGTTCCTTGCGGGTCTTGCCGTCGAACACCCAGTCACGGATGGCGTCGTTGGCAATGTGGTGGCCCAGCGATTGCGACACACCCCGGAAGCCTTCGCAGCGCACCGGCACGATGGTGTGGTTGTCGTACTCCTTGGACTTCTTCTTCGACACGGCCTCGATGTCATCGCCGATGAGGCCGATCGGACACTCCGACTGCACCGAGATGCCCTTGTTCAGCGGGAACAGCTCCTGGATCTCGTCGACGATCTTTTCCAGCTTCTTGTCGCCGCCGAAAACGATGTCCTTTTCCTGGAAGTCCGACGTGAACTGCATGGTCACGAAGGTGTCCACCCCCGTCATGCCGATGTAGTAGTTGCGACGGGCCGCCCAGCTGTACTGCCCGCAGCCCACCGGCCCGTGCGAGATGTGGATCATGTCCTTGATCGGGCCCCACACCACCCCCTTGGAGCCGGCATAGGCGCAGCCCCGGATGGTCATCACACCTGGGAGCGACTTGATGTTGGACTTCACGCCGCAGTCCGGCTTGCCTTCTTCAAAGGTGCCCAGGTGCTTGGCGCGCTTCTTGGCCATCTTCTCCGGATAGGCCTTCAGGACTTCATCGATCAAGGCCTTGTTGGTGGCCTTGCGTTCTTCAACAGTCATGCTCATGGTGCGACTCCGTGTGTGGATTCAAAGGGGTCCGTGGAGAGCTCGTCAGGTCTTCTTGTGCTCACGTCCTGCGCGACGGCGTTCCCCGGGGCCCGGGCGCGCGGGGCGCGGCCCGCGTGGACCGCGCCACCGCCCTCCCGGGCGGTGCTGGCGTCAGGCGACCAGCTCGGCTGCGGTCTTGCCGACCTGCGACTCATCGACGGCCTGCATGATCCCGTGCTCCATCAGCAGGTCTTCCAGTTCGTCCATGGTGATGGGGGTCGGGATGATGCCCTTG
>JAJUHM010000121.1 GCA_029279925.1 Aquabacterium olei | reverse complement strand
ATTGCCTGACCCTGCGCCATGGGTCTGGCCACACCCACATCCATCATGGTGGGCACAGGCCGGGGCGCCGAGCTGGGCGTGCTGTTCCGCAAGGGCGAGGCTCTGCAGCTGCTGAAAGACGCGCGCGTGGTGGCCGTGGACAAGACTGGCACGCTCACCGAGGGCCGCCCTGCCATGACCGATCTGGCGCTGGCGCCCGGCTTCGAGCGGGCCGCCGTGCTGGGCCTCATGGCGGCCGTCGAATCCCGCTCGGAGCACCCGATTGCACGGGCCATTGTCGAAGCCGCCCAGGCGGAAGGCCTGCCGCTGCCGGGCCTGGACACCTTCGAATCGGTCACCGGCATGGGCGTGCGCGCCACGGCGGGTGGCCACCGGGTCGACGTGGGTGCCGACCGCTACATGGCCTCGATCGGGGTGGACACCGCGGCCTTTGCCGCCACGGCCGAGCAACTGGGCGGCGAAGGCAAGTCGCCGTTGTATGCGGCGGTGGATGGCCAGCTCGCGGCCATCGTGGCCGTGTCCGATCCGATCAAGCCCAGCACGCCCGCGGCCATCGCCGCGCTGCACGCGCTGGGCCTGAAGGTGGCCATGATCACCGGCGACAACGCCCGCACGGCCCACGCCATCGCCGCCCGCCTGGGCATCGACGAGGTGGTGGCCGAGGTCCTGCCCCAGGGCAAGGTGGCCACGCTGCAGCGGCTGAAAGCCGAACACGGCCGCATCGCCTATGTGGGCGACGGCATCAACGACGCGCCCGCGCTGGCGGAAGCCGATGTGGGCCTGGCCATCGGCACGGGCACCGACGTGGCCATGGAAGCGGCCGACGTCGTGCTGATGTCGGGCAACCTGCAGGGCGTGCCCAATGCCATCGCGCTGTCCAAGGCGACGATCGGCAACATCCGGCAGAACCTGTTCTGGGCCTTCGCCTACAACACGGCGCTGATCCCGGTGGCTGCGGGGGTGCTGTACCCCGCTTACGGCGTGCTGCTGTCGCCGGTGTTCGCGGCGGGGGCCATGGCCTTGTCCAGCGTGTTCGTGCTGGGCAATGCGCTGCGGCTGCGGGGGTTCAAGCCGCCGATGGGGGCGAGCTGAGACACGGAGTGGGGTGCCCCGGGCAGGGCACCACGGCGCCGTCGGCGGCCAACGACTCGATGATCGGGCAGTCTGGTCGGTCATCCCCTCGGCAGCCCTGCACCAGGTGCTCCAGCGCCGACTTCATGGCCAGCAGCTCGCGGGCCTTGGCCTCCAGTTGGCGGATGTGGGTCTGCGCCAGCGCCTTCACCTCCCGGCTCGGGCGGGTGCGGTCTTGCCACAGGCCCACCAGCTTGCCAATGTCGGGCAAGGAGAACCCCAGATCCCGCGCATGGCGGATGAAGCGCAGGGTCTGCACGTCGCCATCGCCGTACTGCCGATAGCCGGCTTCGGTGCGCCGCGCCGCAGGCAGCAGGCCCATGGCTTCGTAATGGCGGATCATCTTGGCCGACACGCCGGATGCCGCTGCGGCCTGACCGATGTTGAGCATCGCTGCCTCCGAATCACACACGGCCCCGAGTCTACGCCTTGACCTTCCCTCCATGGGAAGGTGCACAGTATGGCCACAGACCTCACAAGGAGCCTTCATGCTTGCCTACCGCATTGACGACATGACCTGCGGCCATTGCGCCGCCACCATCACCAAGGCCATTCAGGCGCTCGACAGCCAGGCCCGCGTCGAGATCGACCTGGCCCAGCACCGGGTTCAGGTCGAGACCGCCCAGGCCGATGCCGAGGCCGTGCGCGCCGCGATCGAAGACGCTGGCTACACCCCGGTGGCCGCCTGACGCCCGTCAGGCGTACTGCACCGCCGAGCCGTTGCGGCAGAAGCCGTACAGGCTCAGTCCGCCTTGCTGCGCGATGCGGACGGCCAGGGTCGTGGGGGCGGAGATGGCCGCCAGGCCCGGGATGCCGGCGCGCAGGCACTTGCTGACCATTTCATAGCTGGCGCGGCTGGACACCACCGCCAGGCCGTGCGCCGGGTCCTGGCCCGCGCGGGCCAGCGCGCCGATCAGCTTGTCGAGCGCGTTGTGGCGGCCGACGTCCTCGCGCACCAGGCTCAGCTGCCCGGCCGGCGTGCTCCAGGCCGCGGCATGGCAGCCTCCTGTCTGCGCCTGCAGCACCTGCAGATCAGGCAGGGCCCGGAAGGCACGCCCGATCGCCGCGGTGTCCACCGTGACGCGATGCGGCTGGCCGGGTGCGGGCCGGGGCAGGGCGTCGTGAAAGGCCTGCAGGCTTTCCACGCCGCACAGGCCGCAACCGGTGCGGCCGGCCAGCTGGCGGCGCGTGTCCTTGAACCGGGCAAAGGCGCGGGGCGAGACCTCCAGTTGCACGCTCACGCCCAGCGGCCCGTGCTGCACCTCGATGCCGCGCAACTCGGCCACCGAATGCAGCAGCCCCTCGGACAGCGAAAACCCGACGCTCAGGTCCTCCAGATCGAGCGGCGTGGCCATCATGACCACATGCGACAGGCCGTTGTAGACCAGCGCCACGGGCTGCTCATCGATGACGACGTCGCTCAGCGCATGACGCGGCGCCCCGTCACCATGTCGCGTGACCTGCACGTGGCCCACGCCACCGGCCGAGGGCGTTGCCAGCACCTCCACCGTCATCACGCCACCTCGGGCAGGGCGTACTGAGCGGGCCGCAGCCGCACCGGAATGGATTTCGACGTCGGTGTGCGGGCGCCCACGGCGTGGCTGGCCAGCGGCAGCAGCACATTGGTTTCGGGGTAGTACGCCGCCACGCACCCCCGTGGGATGTCGTAATCGACCAGGCGGAAGCCGGGCGCCTCGCGCACCTGGTCGTCACCGGATGCCGCACCGATCAGGTCCACCGCGGCCCCCTCGGCCAGACCGAGCATGGCCCGGTCTTCGGCATGGATGAAGACCACGCGCCGCTGACCGAACACCCCGCGATACCGGTCGTCCAGCCCGTAGACGGTGGTGTTGTACTGGTCGTGCGCGCGCACCGTGGTGAGTGTGAACACCGCGGCGCCCGCCTGATCGGTCTCCCCCGCCGAGGCCCGCGCCTGATGAACCGGTGTGTCCACCGGAATCGCGTGCACCACGAACTGGGCCTTGCCCGAGGGCGTGGTCCACACCCGCTCGCTGGCCGTGTTGCGCAGCCGGAAGCCCCCGGGCTGGTGCACCTTGCGGTTGAAGTCCTTGAAGTCGTCGAACACCGACTCGATGTGGTCGCGGATGCGGTCGTAGTCCTCCACCAGCCACATCCAGGGCACACGGCTGTGGGGCAGGGTGGCCGTGGCCAGGCGCGCCACGATCATCGGCTCGGAGAGCAGGTGCGGCGAGGCCGGTGGGTTGATGCCGGCCGACAGGTGCACCATGCTCATCGAGTCTTCGACGCTGACGTGCTGGGGGCCGGCCGCCTGCTGGTCGATCTCGGTGCGGCCCAGGCAAGGCAGCACCAGCGCTTCCCGCCCCACCACCGTGTGGCTGCGGTTGAACTTGGTGGCCACGTGCACGGTCAGCGCGCAACGCTGCAACGCCGCCCAGGTCGTGGGCGTGTCCGGCGTGGCGGCCGCAAAGTTGCCACCCATGGCGAAGAACACCGACGCACGCCCGTCGCGCATGGCCTCGATCGCGCCAATCGTGTCAAAGCCCTCATGGCGCGGGGGCTCGAAGCCATACACGCTGGCCAACCGGTCCAGCAGGGCCACAGGCGGCTTCTCGTAGATGCCCATGGTGCGGTCGCCCTGCACGTTGCTGTGGCCCCGCACCGGACACAGGCCGGCGCCGGGTCGGCCCACCATGCCGCGCAGCAGCAGCAGGTTGGCGATCATCTGCACCCCACCCACCCCGTGGCGATGCTGGGTGATGCCCATGCCCCAGCAGGCGATCACGCCCTTGGCCTGCGCGATGACCTGGGCCGCGTGCAGCAGGCGGTCACGCGAGATGCCGCTTTCGCGCTCGATCAGCGACCAGTCCTCGGCCTCGACATCGGCCTTGAGCGCCTCGAAGCCCAGCGTGTGCTCGGCGATGAACGCCGGGTCGATCACCGCCGGCAGACCGCGCAGGCGGGCCTCTTCATCCAGCGCCAGCAGGTGCTTGATGATGCCCTTGATCAGCGCGATGTCGCCGCCCACCTTGAGCTGGAAGTAGTCGGACGAAATGGCCGTGGCGCCACCGCTCAGCATCTCGACCGGGCTTTGCGGATCGGCGAAACGCTCCAGGCCGCGCTCGCGCAGCGGGTTGAAGCTCAGGATGCGAGCCCCCCGGCGCGCGGCAGCGCGCAACTCGCCCAGCATGCGCGGGTGGTTGGTGCCCGGGTTCTGGCCGAAGATGAGGATGCAGTCGGCCAGCTCGAAGTCGTCCAGCGTGACGGTGCCCTTGCCCACGCCGACGCTGCCCTTCAGGCCCATGCCGCTGGGCTCGTGGCACATGTTCGAGCAGTCCGGGAAGTTGTTGGTGCCGTATTCGCGCACGAACAGCTGGTAGAGGAAGGCCGCCTCGTTGCTGGTGCGTCCCGAGGTGTAGAAGATGGCCTCATCAGGCGACGCCAGCCGCTGCAGATGCTGCGCGATCAGCGCGAAGGCATCGTCCCAGTCGATGCGGCGATAGCGGTCCGTGCTCGCGTCATAGACCATGGGTTCGGTCAACCGGCCCATGGCCTCGAGGTCATGGTCGCTCCAGCTGCGCAGCGCGGTCACGGTGTGGGCGCCGATCAACTCGGGCGTCGCCCGGTCGGCCGTGGCCTCGGCCGCGACGGCCTTCACGCCGTTCTCGCAGAACTCGAAGCTGGACGCGTGCTGCCGGTCGGGCCAGGCACAGCCCGGGCAATCGAAGCCATCCGGCTGGTTGGCCGACAGCAGCGTGCGCGTGCCCTTGGCTGCAATGCGGTGCTGCAACAGCTGGCGCGCGACGCTGCGCAACGCGCCCCAGCCCCCGGCGGGGCCCTTGTAGAACTGGATCTTGGCTTCACTCATGGCCGCACGGAGGATCAGGTGAGGGGAGGGATATATGCACTGGCAGGCATGAGACTGTAGGCACCTGATCGCCATAGCGCAATAAGCGGTGAAGCGCCGATAGAATATGCCTCACACAGCATATGAAACCCCTTTCCGTTCACCTTGAGCCGGCCTGGCACATCACCGGCCCCACCGGCCAGCCGCTGCCGGCGCGCGCCATGTTCTGGCTGGCCGAAGTCGAGCGGCATGGCAGCCTGTCGGCCGCGTGCAAGGCTGCGGGGGCTTCGTACCGCCACACGTGGAGCCTGCTGGAAGAGGCCGAGGCGGCCATGGGCGCTCCGCTGGTTGTGAAGGCGCGGGGCAAGGGATCCCAGCTGACGGCGCTGGGCCAGGCGCTGGTGTGGGCGCAACGCCGCTTTGAAGCGCGCCTGCGGCCGCAGCTCGACAGCGTGGCCTTCGAGCTGCAGGCCGAGCTCCATCGCGTGCTCAGCGACGTGGCCCGGCCGCTGCGCGTGTTTGCCAGCCACGGCTTTGCGATCGAGGTGCTGCAGCGCCTGCTCACAGAAGCCGACACGCCGCTGGAATGGCGCTACACCGACAGCAGCCAGGCGCTGGCCGCGCTGCGCGCCGGACTGGCCGACGTGGCCAGCCTGCATCTGCCCATCGGCCCGCTGCAGGCCAGCGTGCTTCGCCATCACGCACGCTGCCTCGATCCCGACTGGCTGTACGTGCACATGGTGACGCGCCGGCAAGGCCTGATGGTGAAGGCGGGCAACCCGCTGCACATCGACGGACTGACCGATCTGCTGCGGCCCGACGTGCGCTTCGTGGCCCGGGCACAAGGTTCGGGCACGCGGCTGCTGCTCGAGACGCTGTTGCAGGCGCGTGGGCTGGACCCGTCTGCCGTGTCACACGGGCCCACGGGCGAGCACACGCATTCCGCCATCGCCGCCTACGTGGCCAGCGGCATGGCCGATGTGGGGTTCGGCGTGGAGACCTCGGCGCGCCGGTTCGGCCTCGAGTTCATTCCGGTGCAGACCGAGTGCTACGGCCTGCTGATGCCGCCCGGCGTGCGGGCCTCGCCTGCGGCCGACACGTTGATCACCCTGTTGCAAAGCCCCGCGTGCCAGGCGCTGTTGCAGCGGCTGGAAGGCTACCGACCCGATCGCTGCGGCGAGGTCACGCCCGCCAGGGCGTGCTTCGAAGCCTGGGCCGAGGCCGCACGCGCGGCGCCGCCGGCCGCCCCCTGGTCAGGTCTCTGAGGCGGTCCGCCCAGCCCACAGGTCATCCTGCACCGGGGCTTCGGCGCGCTGCTCGCGTTCCAGCAAAGCCTGCTTGCGCGCCACGCCCCAGCGATAGCCCGACAAGGATCCGTCGGTGCGCACCACACGGTGGCAGGGAATGGCCACGGCCAGCGTGTTCGCCGCGCACGCGCTGGCCACGGCACGAACGGCGTTGGGCTGGCCCACGCGACGGGCCAGTTCCGTGTAGCTGACCCGGGTGCCCGCCGGGATCTCCCGCAGGGCCTGCCACACCCGCTGCTGGAACGCCGTTCCGCGGATGTCGAGCGGCAGGTCCAGCCCGATGTGAGGGGCCTCCACCAGCCCCACAACCTGGGCCACCCATTGCTCGAACTCCGCATCCGCGCCCACCAGTTCGGCTTGGGGGAACTGGTCTTGCAGCGCCTGCAGCAGCGCCTGGGCGTCGTCGCCCAGCAGGATGGCGCAGATGCCCCGCGCGCTGGCGGCCACCAGGATCTCCCCCAGCGAGCAGCGACCCAGGGCGAACCGGATGGTGGTGGCCGCACCGCCGGCGCGGAACGCCGAAGGGGTCATGCCCAGCAGCGCCGGCGCGTGCTCGTAGAAGCGGCTGCTGGCGCCGAAGCCGGCCTCGTAGATCGCATCGGTGACGCGGTCGCTGCGCCCCAGCTCGGCCCGCACCTTGCGCGCGCGGTGGGCCAGGGCATAGGCCTTGGGTGTGACCCCGGTGCAGGCCTTGAACACCCGGTGCAGGTGGTGGGGGCTCATCCCGGCCAGCGAGGCCAGCTCGCTCAGGCTGGGCTCCGTCTCCGCACACTCGATGTGGCGACACAGCCGTGTCACCAGCTCGGCGTGGGCCGTCCGGGCGAGGTCGTTGGGGTCGGGCATCGGGGTCGGCCTTGTCTGGGTCGGTTTGCAGTCCACGCTGGATGTTCGCACGCGACCCGACCGCGAACATCCCGGATCTTGCGGTCGTTCAGCTCGGTGATATATTTCGCATGCGAAATAAAATGCCCATGTCGACCCGTCCCAAGCTCATCTTTCTGCTCAACAGCGCCCAACGCCACCTGCAGCAGTGGCTTGCCGCCGAACAGGCCATGGCGGCCGATCAGGCAGGCACGCCCATGCCCACGCCGGCCCAGAGCGGTGTGCTGTTCGCACTGGCGAAGTCGGATGGCGTCACCATGGGCCAGCTTGCGCAGTTGCTGGACCTGGAGCCGCCCGCCGTGTCCGGCCTGGTGCAGCGCACCGAGGTGCTGGGATGGGCGCAGCGGCGGCCCTGCGAACACGACGGGCGCACCCAGCGCGTATGGCTGCAGCCCGCAGGCCGGGCCCTGTTGCCCCGGATGACATCCACCACCCACCGCGTGAACCAGCAGTTGGCAGACGGTTTCACCGACGCGGAACTGCAGACGGTGGCGCGCTGGCTCGCGCATGTGCGCCAGTTGCCGCGTGCACCCCAAGAAGGAGACGACCATGTCGCATGACACCCAGGCCCCCGAGCGGGTGACCATTGCCTGTGAGGACGGCACGGTGCTGACCGGCCACTTCGTGCGCGCCACCGCCGCCTCCCGCCACGAGCCGGTGCTGCTGTGCCCCGCCACGGGGGTGCGCCAGCACTTCTATTTCCGCTTTGCCGCCTGGCTGGCGGAGCAGGGCCACGACGTGCTGGTGTTCGACTACCGCGGCGTGGGCCTGTCGCTGCACGGGCCGCTCAAGTCCTGCCGCGCCACGCTGGCCGAATGGGGTCAACAGGATCAGACAGCCGCGCTGGACTGGCTGGTGGCGCGCACCGGCCAGCCCCAGGTGCTGCTGGTGGGCCACAGTGCCGGCGCTCAGATGCTGGGCCTGCTGCCCAACCATGGCCGGGTCGCGCGTGCGGTGGGCGTGGCCGCCTCCACCGGATGGTTCCAGGGCATGCGTCCCGGCTTCCGCATGCAGGCGCGCTTTGCCTTCGGGGCCTTTCTTCCGCTGGGCATCCGGCTCAAGGGCTATGCACCGTGCTCGAAGATCGGCCTGGGCGAGGACCTGCCAGCCACGGTGGCCACGCAATGGGGGCAGTGGTGCGCTGCAGGCGGCTACGCCACCAACGCCGTCAGGCACACCCCCGACCGCGACTTCCACGCTGCCGTGACCACACCGATCACGGTGCTGCACGCCACCGACGACGACATTGCCACGCCCGCCACGGTGGCCGACCTGCTGCGCACGCTGCCCGCCGCCCCACGCCACGCCGTGCCGGTCACGCCGGCCCAGCATGGATTGAAGGCCATCGGCCACATCGACTGGTTCCGCTCGTCGCACAGGGCGCTGTGGCCGTTGATCGGGCAGGCCTTGCGCGGCACCCTGGCCGCACAGCCTGCGCCACAAGCGTGAGCCGCAGGCCCGCGCTCAGCCCTTGCGGGGCGCCGCGCGGCGACCGGCCTTGCCGTCCTTGCTCTCTGCCTGCCCGGGCCGCCGGGTGGCCTGATCCAGCCAGAGCAGGGCGTCCATCTGTTCCAGAAACCGCCGCAGGTAGTCGGGCGACAGGCCCCGCATCAGGCCCAGTGCGCGCAGCATCAGCCGGTGCGAGTTGAGCGGGCCGGCGTTCTCCGGCCCTCGGGCCACGGCCTGGGACACCTGCTGTTCGGCCGCGATCTTCGACCACACCTCGCTGAAGCGGCGCACGCTCTTCATCGACGCCGCGCTGGGCTCCTCGCCGGGCAGCAAGGTGGCCGGCTCCTCGCGGGATCGCTCGTGCAGATACTGGTTGAGGCGGGCCAGGGCCCGCGCGCCATCTGCCGACGGGGCGGCCGAGGCAGGGAAGGGCTGCGGCGGCGGAGCGAGCGCAGCCACAGCGGCCTCCACGCGGGGCGCCAGAAGCCGTTGCACCGATTCCGGCTGGCCTGCCATGCGCTTGAGCAGCGCCGCCAGGTAGTGGTAGCGCACAGGATCACGCTGGTCGGCGCCCTGGGCCTGCAGCT
>JAJUHM010000120.1 GCA_029279925.1 Aquabacterium olei | reverse complement strand
ACCTGGACCGCGCCGCCGACAAGGGGCTGGTGGAAGCGCGCTACTGGCAGGCGCGCATCCTGCTGGCCGAGCAGAGCCCGCTGCATGACGCCCGGCAGGGCCTGCGCGTGCTGACGCAGGCCGCCGACAAGGGCCACGCCCATGCGGCGCTGATGCTGGGCAACAAGCTGGCCAAGGGCGAGGACACGCGGCGCGATGTGCGCGCCGCACGGCGCTATCTGCAGCAGGCGGCCGGCAAGGGGCTCACCGAAGCCAACGAGGCGCTGCAGAAACTCTGAGCGGTCAGCGCCGGGCGGGTGAGGGCGCAGGGGCGCGAACCTGCGCACCCCGCACCTCGAAGCGGGCGGTGGCGCGCACGGCCTGCCGCTCGTCCACCAGTTCGAGCACGTGCTTGCCGGGCCACATCGGCCAGGCCCGGTCGCCCGCCGGGCCCAGGCGGCGGCCATCGAGCCGCCAGGCCCAGCGCGCGGGCAGGCCGTCCACGCCCTTGAACATCAGCTTCTGCGCGTGCAGGGGGATGTCCGGATCAAGCGCGTAAATCGTCCCATCGCCCGGCGACTGGATCAGAGTGTGAGCCACACCCCGCGCACTGGCCAGGCGGATCTCGGCCTGCTCGGTGCCGGCCACGAACCACTCGTTGCGCGCCGCCTCCAGGCCGCCTTCGAAGTGCACGGCCTGCTGCACCACCCCCGCGGGGGGCGGGGGCGGTCGGTGCGCCTGCGGATCGGGATGGCGCCGGTGCAGCTCGTCCATCACCGCGCGCCACACCGGGGCGGCGCCCGTGGTGCCCGACACGCCCCACATCGGCTCGCCATCGGCATTGCCGACCCACACGCCCACCGTGAAGCGCTTCGAAAAGCCCACGCACCAGTTGTCGCGCATGTCCTTGCTGGTGCCCGTCTTGACGGCCGCCCAGTAGCGCGCCGTCAGCGCGTTGGCCAGGCCGAAGGTCGGCACGCGCGCTTCCCGGTCGGCGAGCACGTCGGCCACGATGTAGGCGGCGGCCGCGTCCATCACGCGCACCACGGGCGCGGACACCGGCTTCCCATCGCCCACGGCTGCGCTGACGGCGCGCCACGGGCTGTACAGCCCCCCCTGCGCCAGCGCCCGGTAGGCGTTGGTCAGGGACACGAGCGAGACCTCGGCCGAGCCCAGCGCCAGGCTGTAGCCATAGTGGTCGCCGCGGTGCGTCAGCGGCAGGCCGAGCGCCGTCAGCCGCTGGGCGAAGCGCTCGGGCGTGACCAGCACCAGCGCCCGCACCGCCGGCACGTTCAGCGACGAGCCCAGCGCCGTGCGCACCGACACCGGACCCTTGTGCCGGTGGTCGTAGTTCTGCGGGATGTAGAGCCCCGCGCCGGTGTTGAGGCCCACGGGCGAGTCGTCCAGCACCGAGGCGGCGGTCAGCCAGCGTTGCTCGATCGCCTGGCCATAGAGAAAGGGCTTGAGCGTGGAGCCGGCCTGGCGCAAGGCGCTCACGCCATCCACCTCGGCCGCCTGCGACAGCCCGCCGCCGCTCGACCCCACCCAGGCGCGCACCTCGCCCGTGGCGTTGTCCAGCACCACCACCGCGCCGTCCTCGACGTGCCGGTTGCGCAGCTCGCGCAGCCGCAGGCGCAGCGTGTCGCGGGCAAAGCGCTGCAAGCCGGCGTCCAGCGTGGTCCTCACGCGCGCGGGCGGCGTGGGGCCGGCGATGCCCGCCAGCACCCGCCGCGCCAGGTGCGGGGCCAGTTGCGCGTCCGCGTCCAGGCGTTCGCTGTGGCGCAACGCCAGCCGCTGCGCGGTGTAGGTGGCCAGTGCGCTGCAATCGGGCGCCAGCTTCTGCTCGCGCAGCAGTGCACAGGCACGGTCGGCCACCCGCCGCGCCGGGGCGTTCGGCGCCCGCACCAGCGCCGCCACGATGGCCGCCTCGTCGTGGTTCAGGCCCGAGGGGTATTTCTGGAACAGCCGCGCCGACAGCGCACCGATGCCCACCACCTCGCCCCGAAAGCCCACCAGGTTCAGGTAGGCCTCCAGGATCTGGTCCTTGCGCCACTGGCGCTCCAGCCGCAGCGCGGTGGCCGCCTGGCCCAGCTTGGCCACACCCGAGCGCGACTGCCGGCCGCCACCGGGCATGGCCAGGTCCTCGTCCAGCAGCCCGGCCAGCTGCATGGTCACGGTGGAGGCGCCGCGCGTGCGGCTGTTCCACAGGTTGCCCCAGGCCGCCGCACCCACGGCCTGCCAGTCGACGCCGGCGTGCTCGTAGAAGCGCCGGTCTTCGGACAGCAGCAGGGCGGTGCGCAAGGCCGGCGACACCTCGGTCAACGGCACCCACGCGCCGCGAAGCTGCGTGCGGTCGGTGCGCACGGCCTGCAGCGGCACGCCACGGCGGTCTTCCACCACCGTGTCCGAGGCGCGGTAGGCGGCCTTGACCTCGTCAAAGCGGGGCAGGGCCTGCACGGGCAGGGCCCACAGCGCGCCGCACAGGGCCGCCCAGCGCCACGCCTGCCGCGGGCACCGCCCCCACCGCGGCCCGCGATGGGTCATGGCTTCACCACCACCGGCGCGTTGGGCGCCTCGCCGAACATCTCGGGCGCGTACATGGCTTCCATGCGCGTCTGCGGCAGGCCGAAGGTGCCCGGGTTGTTGAGGCGCACCGTGTACTCGACCTGGAAGCGGCCCTTCGGCAGGTAGCGGTAATAGGCGCGGTAGGCCTCGAAGCTGCGCTCCTTGTAGGCCAGCCAGCCGCGGTCGTCTTCCTGCTCGCTGGCGGTGTCGATGGCGCTGTCGCGGCCGAGGCCGTTGCCCAGAATCGTCGCCCCGCCCGGCACCGGGTCGTTGAGCACCACCCAGGTCGCATCGGCCTGCACGTCGATGTCGAGCCGCACGCGCAGCACGTCGCCGCGGCTGTACTGGCCTTTCACCTTCTGCTCCACCGGCGTCACCGTCTTGGTGAGGCGGTAGCCCGCGCTGAACGGCACCTGCACGGGCACCGCGGCCTTGCTGGTGAAGGTCACCCACGGCTTGCCCGTGCCCTCGTGCGTCACGCGCACAGTGGTGTCGGCCTTGTTGCCGCCCACCGCAAAGCCGCGCGGCCAGCCCAGCGCCAGCGTGCCGCCCGCCGCCTGGCCGGACCAGTTCAGCACGCGGGCTTCGCCGCTGGGCACCGGCGCGCCACCGGCCACCGGCATCTCGAACAGCGCGCGGGTGCTGCCGGTCACGGGCTCCTTCTCGAAGCGCTTCGAGAAGGCCTCGACCGCCACGCTGCCCCAGGCATTGGCCACCGTGGTCGACCAGTGCCCGCGCTGCTGGCGTTGCAGCGTGCCGATCATCAGGCGCGGCATGTCGTCGGCCCAGCCCGGGCGGTCCATCGCGCCCAGCAGCATGCGCACGCTGTTGACGTCGCCGTTGGCCATCAGCCACCACCAGCTGTCGTCGCGCTCGGTCGAGAAACCCAGCCGCGTGCCCTGCACGTTCAGGCGCGCACGCAGGATCTGCTCGGCCTCGGCCAGCCGCTTGTCGCGCTCGGGGATGTCCTTCACGCGCTGCAGCACCATCAGCCAGTCGATCACCGCGCCGGTTGGCCACTGGTTGGGCAGGATCTGGATCGAGCCCAGCATGCGCGGCAGCACGCGGCCCGTGCGGCTCAGGGCTTCGAGCGCCGCCAGCTTGCGCACGTCCAGGTCGCCGTTCTTCAGGAAGGCGGGCGCCCAGAAGTCGCGCTTGATCTGCCCTTCGACAAAGGCAATCAGGCCGCGCTCCATCTTCTCGCGCGTGTCGGCCGGGATGCGGAAGTCGTAGCCCAGCCGGCTGGCCTCGTCGGTGATGGCCAGCAGGTAGGCGGTCAGGCTGTCGCTGCCGGTGCGCGGCATGCCGGACGAGGGCGGGAAGTAGTTCGCCAGGCCGTCTTCATCAAGGTACAGCGGGATCTGGCTGGCAATGCTCTGCCAGTAGGCCGCGTCACGCAGGCCGATGGCCACCGAGGTGCGCTGCTCCAGGCAACTCCAGGGGTAGCGAGCGAAGAACTCGCGCACGCCGGGCAGGCCATCGGCCAGCCGCGGCTTGAGCGCCACCTCGATGCCGCCGCGCAGCGCGCCGTTGCCATCGGGCAGGGCCTTCAGCGGCGGTGCGATCGGGATGCCCGCTGCCTTGTCGAGCTGCATCAGCGTGGCCTGCTGCACCGTGACCGGCACGGCAGGCACCACCTTCTGCGTGAAGGCCATGCGGTCCTGCGCCCCGGTGCTGCCCGTGGCCTTCGCGCTCACCTGCCAGGCCAGCTGCGCCACGTTGTAGGGCACGGTGATGTCCCAGCCCGCCTCGGCCGCAGCGTTGGGCTCGATGCGCAGGCGCTGCTCGGGCAGCGGCCCGCCGGCCTGGCCCTGCAGCACCACGTCCATGGCCTGGGCCGTCGTGTTCCGCAGCGTGAACATGGCGCGGTACTGGTCGCCCTCGCGCACCAGCGGCGGCACCCCCGACAGGATCTGCAGGTCCTGCGTGGCGCGGATCTGCGCCTGCCCCTTGCCGAACAGCGCGGCGTTGTCGCCCTGCACGGCATCGGCCACCACGACGATGCGGAAGCTCGTGAGCGCATCGTTCAGCGGCACCTTGACCAGGGCCTCACCGCGGGCGTCGAGCACCACGCGCGGGTTCCACAGCAACAGCGTGTCGAACAGCTCGCGGGTGGGGAAGTCGCCGCCGCCCCCGCCGGTGGGCACGGCCTTGCGGCCATAGTGCCGCTTGCCGATGATCTGCATCTGCGCCGTGGCGGTCTCGACGCCATAGGCCCGGGGCTGGATCATGGCCTTCATCAGCTCCCAGCTGTCGTTGGGCTGCAGCTCCAGCAGGGCCTCGTCCACGGCCGCCAGCGCCACCTCGGTGCCGGCCGGCACGGGCTTGCCATCGGGCAGCGTCACCTTCACGCGGACCAGGCTGGTGCCGCGCACCGGATAGCTCGGCTTGTCGGGCTGCACGTCCACCTTCAGCGTGTGCGCCTTGTGGCCCACCTCGATCTCGGCAATGCCGTACTTGAAGGCGGGCTTGGAGAGGTCGACCATCGCGGTCGGCTCCTGGTACTGCTGGCCTTCGTTACGCCACGCCTGCCACCACTCGCTGGGCGCGCGCCAGCCCCAGGTGAAGAAGGAATACCAAGGCACCTCGCGGATGCGGCCGCGCACGGCCAGCACCGACACGTACACATTGGGCGCCCACTCGGCCTTCACCGGCACCTCGATCGTCGGGTCCTGCCCGTTCAACTGCACCGTGAAGGTTTCGAGGATGCCATTGCGCTCGATGGCGACCAGCGCGGTGGCCTGGCGGAAGGGGCTGCGCACCTGGAATTTCGCGACCTGCCCGGCCTCGTACTGCCGGCGCTCGGGAATCAGGTCCATGCGGTCCTGGTTGTCGCCGCCGAACCAGACCTCGCCCTGCCGCGTGACCCACACCGACGCGGCCGAGCGTGCCAGGTGGCCGCCTGCATCCTTGGCTTCGGCGATCAGTTCGATCTCGCCGGCCTGCTTCATCTCGACCTCGCACAGCACCAGGCCGCGGGCGTCGCTCGTGCCACGGCAGACCGTGCCCAGGTCCTCGTCGGCGTTCTGGTTGTCGTAGGCGTAGAAGCCGCCCACCAGCCGCTTGCGGGTGGAGCTCGTCCGGTGAGCCACCGCCTTCACGGTCACGCTCACGCCGGCCTGCGGCACGCCCTGGGTGTCCAGCGCCAGCACCTGCGTGGCCACTTTCTGCTTGACCGACACCCACGAATCCGTGCGCACGCCCAGCACCACGGCGGAAGGCCACACTGGCAACGACTGGCTCAATGTCTGCACCTCGCCGTTCGGGTCGGCGTAGGTGGCCTGCACCAGCAGCTGCTGCGGCCGCGTCACCGCGGGCAGGCCGGGCAGCGTCACCTTGCCGGCGCCCTTGGCGTCCAGCGTGACGGCCAGCTTGTCGGCCACCAGCCGCGCGCTGCCGTCGCGCGGGTGCAGGGCGTTCTCCTCGTCGTCCTCGTCGACCCGGTCATCCGAGAAGAAGCTGCGTTCTGCCTGCGAGCGCGGCTCGCGCGGCGGCTCGAAGCGAAAGCCCGGGAAGCGCTGCGTGCGCAAGGCCGCCTGCACGTCGGTGTCGCCCAGCTGGGCCGACACGCGCACCGGCAGGCCGCTGGCGCCGCCGCCGTTGCCATAGTTGATCTGCAGGCCCAGCGGCACGTCGCGCGGCTGCACCAGCGCGCCCTTCGGCCCCATCAGGCGCCCGGTCATCACGGGCAGGCGGAATTCTTCGACGCGGAACGACCCGGTCTGCACATACCCGCCATGCGGCCCGTGCGGCATCTGCACGGCATACACGCCCAGCTTGGCGTCTTCCGGAATGGCGAAGGTGGTTTCGGCATGGCGCCGGCCGCGCCAGTTCAGTGTGAAACTGAACTCCTGGCCCGAGCCCTCGTGCACGATGCGGCCTTCCGAGGGCAGCTCGTCCGCCGTCGGCAGGCGCAGGCCGCGCAGCCGCTCGGCCCGCGCATGGTGCTGCATCGACACGGTCTGCCCGGCACGCAGCAGGGTGCGGTCCATCACCGTGTGATAGCGCACGGGCTCGGTCTCTTCGCTGTAGTCCTGGTTCACGTGGAAGCGCCAGGCCTCGATGCCCTCATTCCAGGTCGACCACACGAAGGCCATGTCGGCACGGCCCTGGGCGTCGGTCTTGCGCGCACTGACGAAGTAGCCCACTTCGCGGCCCGTCTCGCCGGCATCGCACGACGACCAGTCCATGCGGGGCAGCGCCTCGTTCACCAGCGCAAAGCCCTGGCGGTCGGTCCGCCCGCGCCACACCACCCGGCCCAGGCAGTCCGAGACCTGCACGGCGGCGTCCGACACCGGCTGGGCCTTGTCGAGCGTGGTCACCCACACGCCCGAGTTGGCCGCCCCCCACTTGAAGTGCACGCCCAGGTTGGTCACCAGCACGCTGGTGCGCACGTACATGGGCGCGTTGCGGTCCAGCAAGGCCTGGCCCAGGCGCGGCGAGGCGATCTCGACCACGTGGAAACCGGGCTGCGGCATCGGAATGCCGATCACCTCGAAGGGGTGCGGCTCGGTGCGCTGCGAGGTGGGCAGCTTCAGGCTGGTGGCGGCCTTCTCGCGCGCCAGCAGGCTCACGGTGCGGGTCTGCACCTAATTCGGGTCGTCCTCGCGGCGGTCGTCTTCCCAGCTGTCGGCGTCATCCCGGCGCTTCACCGGGCGCTTGGCTTTCGGCTGGGGCGGCGGCGGCAGGCGCACGCCCAGTTCGGCCTCCACGTCCTTGCGCCGCAGGCGGCGCTCGTCGTAGCGCTTGACGCGCGCCAGCCACGCGATGATGGCCGCATCGTCCGCCACCTTCAGGTTGCGCACGCCGGCCTGCAGGCCCTTGATGGCCAGGTCGCCCTCGACATGGCGCACCGTCACCGGCAACGTGGGTTCGGCATTGAGCTCCAGCACGCCGAAGGTCGCCTTCGGGAACTTGGCCAGCGGCGGCGCATCGGCCGTGCGCGTCTGCAGCGGAAAGGCCGAGGCATTGCCCAGCGTGCGGCCGGCATCGTCCTTGAAGCCTGCCGGCAGCTCGATGCGCACGGCGGCGTTCTCCGGGAAGCCCGGCTGGAAGACGACCGCGCTCACGCCGCTTTCATCCGGGTCGATGCCGGTGCTGCCCTTGTTGCGCGTGAAGAAGTAGAGCCACCGGCGAAGGCCACCGCTGTCGGCGCTCACCAGGCGCTCCTGCACCTCACCCCGGTGTTGCTCGACAACCGGCTTGCGCTCGCCGTCCGGCGTTTTCAGCACGATGCGCTCGGCCAGCTTGCGCGGCACGGGCGACGAGAACTCGATGCGCATCGGCCGGATGGGCAGGCAGTCACTGCGGGCGTTCACCCGCTCGCAGGTGAAGCTGGCCGTGAACGGCGGGCGCACGCGGTAGCTCAGCACCCGGTCGGCCGAGCTGCCCACGCCCGACGGCGTGGCAATGCCCTTGGCCCACACCAGCTTCACCTGGGCGTCCGGCGGCAGCGGGCGGCCGCACTGCACCGTCACCACGCGGGCCTGCTGCGCGGTCAGGTCCACCGCTTTCAGGATGTCGTTGCGCACCGCGCCGTCCACCACCTTGACGGGCAGGCGCTCGGCCACGCCGCTGACCTCGCAGTAGGCCCGCTGCTCGATGCTGGCCCGCGTGGCGGCGCCATTGAGCAGCAGCGCAAAGACCTGTTCCTCTTCGATCTCGTTGCCGCTGTCGGCACTCGGGTAGGCGCGCACGACGGCCGGCCCGCCGGTGCTGAAGGCAAAGGCCTTGCTGCCGGTCACGGCCTGCCCGGCCAGCGAGGCCAGGCCGGTGTTCAGGCTCACGTCGCACCGCGTGCCGGCCGGCACGTCCTGCGTGAAGTCGTACACCCAGGTCCGGTCGTCCACCCAGCGGCCGCTGCCCGTCAGGGGGCTCTCGTTGCGGCAACGCACCTGGGCCGGCGCCGGCAGACGCGGGTCGCCGAACTTCACCATCGGGTCCGAAAAGGTGACCCGGGCCTGGCGCACCTTGGCCACCTCGCCCTGGGGCGACATGGTCTGCACCGTGGTGGCCAGCACCTGCGTGGCCACCACCACCGAGACCACGCCCAGCGCCGCCAGCACCGCCGTCCACGCCCGCCCCTGCACGGCCGCGGCCCATCGGCCGCCCCTGGTCTGCCATGACCCGCGCATCTGCAATCCTTCCCGATCGTTTGATCTGCGCTGCACTATATCGGGGGCCCGGGACGCGGCTGGCGCCCCTCTCGGGGGATCAGCGTGGGGCCAGCCACCGCCGCAGGCGCGGTTCGATCACGTTGAAGCCGGTCAGGCAGACGAAGGCCAGGGTGAGGTTGAAGACCAGATGGGCCCAGGCCACGGCCATGCCGGGATCGCCCGCCTGCCGCACCACCGTTTCGGCAAACAGCGGCAGGAAGGGGAAGAACGCGAGCATGCCCAGCAGGTTGAACAGGAAGTTCGCCTGCGCGGTCGAGCGCGCGGTGGCGCCCATGCCCAGGCTGGCGATCAGCGCGGTCGAGGTCGAGCCGACGTTCGCACCGATGACGATGGGCACGGCGGCTTCCGCGGGCAGGGTGCCCTGCTGCACCAGCAGGATGGCCAGGCCGGTGGTGACGCTGCTGGACTGGATCACCGCGGTCAGCAACAGGCCGGCAAGCACACCCAGCAGCGGCACGCTGGCCAGCGCCAGCGCCGACAGGAACACCGGCTCGTT
>JAJUHM010000119.1 GCA_029279925.1 Aquabacterium olei | reverse complement strand
CTCGGTGGCGCGCACGATGGCGGCCGGCAGGTCTTCGCCGAGGGCCCGCAGGGCGTCCTGCAGCCGGGGCGCCAGGCTGGCGAGCTCGTCGGGGACGGGAACCGGCGGGTCGTCGGGCAAGAGCGTGGCCTGTCCGGTCCACAGTCCGTGGGCTTGCTGGGCATGGGCGCCGAGCCGAAAGCGCTGGCCGCCACGGCAGCGCACCAGCATCAGACCAGGCTGGGGGTGCTCGACCTGCTCCAGCGTGGCCAATGTGCCCACGTCGGCCAGCGCTTCTGCGGGCGACGCGGTCTCGCCAGGCTGCGGCGCACGCCGCACCTCGTGACCCCGCACCAGGCTCACGACCCCGAACGGTTCCCCGCTGGCCTCGCAGCGCCGCATCAGGTCGAGGTAGCGCACCTCGAAGATCTGCAGTGGCAGCAGCCCGCCGGGAAACAGCACGGTGTGGAGGGGGAACAGGGGCAGGGCGTCGAGGGTCATGGCGGGGTCCTCAGCGGGGCAGGGGGTGCCGGGCCAGGAAGGCGGACACGGCCTGCACGGTGTCGGGCAGATGGCTCCAGAACGGCGCGTGGTGGGCGCCCTCGATCCAGGCCAGTTCGGCATGGGGCAGGCGCTCGGCCAGGCGCCGCGCGTTGTCGGGAACGTTCACCGGGTCCCGGGTGCCGTGCAGCACCAGGCTCGGCGCCTGTACGCAGGCCAGACCGGCCCAGGCGTCGTGCGCCTCGCTGGCCTCGAAGTAACGGCGCAGCACGGGCTGGGCGATGGGGCGGCTGCGCATCAGGCCGGGCAGGGCATCGGCATGGGCGGCGGCCCAGTCGGGCGGCACCATGGTGGCGGCCAGCGCGCTCAGGTCGCCCCGCGCCAGCAGCGCGCTCACGGCCGGGTCGCGGGCCACGCCGTGCGCGTTGCCCGGTGTGGTGCCAGCCAGCACCAGGGCCCCCAGCCGGTCGCCATGGTCGACGGCAAACCACTGTGCCACGCGGCCTCCGAGCGAGAACCCGATCAGATGGGCCCGTGGCAGGCCGAGAGCGTCCAGCACCGCGACCAGGTCGTGTGCCATGTCGCGGGTCTGCCAGGGGCCGGCGTCGGCGGGCGGCAGCGCGTCGCTGTCGCCGATGCCGCGTGGGTCGAGCGCGATCGGGCGCCAGCGACCGGGGGCCGTGTCCGTCAGGGCCTGCGCGAAGCCTCGCCAGAAGTGGCGGTCCTGGCCCTGGCCGCACACGAGCAGCACGGGCTCGCCCGGGCCGCCGGTGTCGTCGAAAGCCAGTTGGGTGCCATCGGGGGTGAGGGCAAAGGAGGTCATGGCGCCATCATGCATGACACGCCTGCGGCCGGCATGGCGGTGTCACGCAGACCGGCCAGAATGAGGGCCATGGCCGACCTTGCCGACACCGAACTGGCCGCCCGCGCCGCGTTGCGGGCCCATGCCGCCCAGCCTGCAGAAGCAGCGCTGAGTGCATTGCACTCCGGCCCGATGGGGCTGTCCGAGGACGAGGCGCAGCGCCGTCTGCGGCAGGTGGGGCCGAACGAAGTGGGGCGCAGCCATGCGCCACCCTGGTGGCGCGTGCTCCTGGCGCGGCTGGTCAACCCGCTCAATGTGCTGTTGCTCGTGCTGTCGGGGGTGTCGTTCGCGACGGCCAATCCGCAATCCGGGGCCCTGATCCTCGCGATGGTGGTGCTCAGCATCGGGCTCGGCACCTGGCAGGAGCGCCGCTCGGGCCGCGCTGCAGCGGCCTTGCGGGCCATGGTCCACACGGCCGCCACGGTGTGGCGCGACGGCCGCCCGCAGGAGCGGCCGATCGAGTCCCTGGTGCCGGGCGACGTGCTGCACCTTTCGGCCGGAGACCTGGTGCCCGCCGATGCCCGCCTGCTGTCGGCCCGGGATTGCTTCGTCAACGAGGCGGCCCTCACAGGCGAGGCCCTGCCCGTCGAGAAGAGCCCCGCGCCCGCTCCCGAGGAGGCGGACGCGCTGGCGCTGCACAACACGGTGTTCATGGGCACGCACGTGGCCAGTGGCACGGCCTCGGCCGTCGTGGTGCACACCGGTGCCCGCGCCGTCTTCGGGGGGCTGGCGCAGGCTGTGTCAGGCGAGCGCGTGCAGACGGCCTTCGACCAGGGCATCGAGCGCTTCACGCGGCTCATGCTGCGCTTCATTGCCGTGATGGTGCCACTGGTGCTGGTGATCAACGGCGTGGGCAAGGGCGACTGGGTCGAGGCGCTGCTGTTCGCCACCGCGGTGGCCGTGGGCCTCACGCCCGAAATGCTGCCGATGCTGGTGACCGTGAACCTGTCGCGGGGGGCGCTGGCGATGTCGCGGCGGCAGGTCATCGTCAAGCGCCTGCCGGCCATTCAGGACCTGGGCGCGATGGATGTGCTCTGCACCGACAAGACCGGCACGCTGACGCAGGACCACATCCTGCTGGAGAAGTACGTCGATCTGGACGGGCAGGCCAGCCCCCGGGTGCTGGAGCTGGCCTACCTGAACAGCCACTACCAGACGGGGTTGAAGAACCTGCTCGATGTCGCGGTGCTGCAGTACGCCGAAGTGCACGCCAAGGTGCATGCCGAAGGCCTGTACGAGAAGGTCGACGAGTTGCCATTCGATTTCGAGCGGCGGCGCATGTCGGTGGTGGTATCGCGTGGGGACGAGTGCCTGCTGATCTGCAAGGGCGCGGTCGAGGAGGTCTTCCAGGCCTGCCGCTACGGCGAGGCGGCCGGCCAGCGCTTCGAGCTGGACGCCGAGCACGGGGCGCGGATGCGGGCGGCGGCGGCGTCACTGAATGCCGACGGCTTTCGCGTCATCGCCATCGCCAGTCGCGCGCTCTCGGCCGAAGAGCGGGCTCATCCCCTGAGCGTGGCCGATGAACGCGATCTGGTGCTGCAGGGCTACATCGCGTTCCTCGACCCGCCGAAGGACAGCGCCCGGCCCGCGCTGGCCGCGCTGGCGCGCCATGGGGTGACCGTGAAGGTGCTGACCGGCGACAACGACCTGGTGACGCGCAAGGTGTGCCACGAGGTGGGGCTCGAGGTACACCAGGTCATGCTGGGGCCGGAGGTGGCTGCGCTCAACGACGTGCAGCTGCGCGAGCGCGTCGAGGCCGTGCAGGTCTTCGCCAAGCTCACGCCGGGGCAGAAGGCCCGCGTGATCGCCGCCCTGCGCGCACGGGGGCATGTCGTGGGCTACCTGGGTGACGGCATCAACGATGGCCCGGCACTGAAGGCGGCCGATGTGGGACTGTCGGTGGATTCGGCGGTCGACATCGCGAAGGAATCGGCCGACATCATCCTGCTCGAGAAGAGCCTGCTGGTGCTGGACGACGGGGTGATGGAGGGGCGGCGGGTGTTCGCCAACCTGTTGAAGTACATCCGCATGGGGGCGAGCTCGAACTTCGGCAATGCGCTGAGCGTGCTGGGGGCCAGTGCCTGGCTGCCATTCCTGCCCATGGCCCCCGTCCAGGTGCTGACCAACAACCTGCTGTACGACCTGTCGCAAAGCGCCATCCCCACGGACCGGGTGGACGACGAGGAACTGGCCTCGCCGCGCCGCTGGGAGACCGGCCATCTGGCCCGCTACATGCTGACCATGGGCCCCTTGAGTTCGCTGTTCGATTACGCCACCTTTGCCGTGCTGTACTGGGGGCTGCAGGCGCAGACCGTGGCCCAGGCCAGCGTGTTCCAGACCGGCTGGTTCATCGAATCCCTGCTGTCGCAGACGCTGGTCATCCACCTCATCCGTACGCGCAGGCTGCCTTTCGTCGGCAGCCGGGCCAGCCCCGCCCTGATGGCGACCACGCTGGCGGTGTGCCTGATCGGCGTGGCGCTGCCCTGGTCTCCGTTGGCGCCGGCGCTCGGCATGGTGCCCATGCCCGCCGCCTGGTGGCCGCTGCTGGCGGGCGCGCTGGCCTGCTACCTGGCGGCCACGCACCTGGTGTCGCGCTGGGCTCGCCGGTGGGCGGGGTTGTGAGCCCGCTCAGCGCGGCCGGGGCATGCGGAAGCGTTGGGTCTCGGTGATGACGAAGTAATCGGCCGGACCGCCGCCGCGGGTGATGGGTTCGGCCGCGGCCGTGTCGTAGACGCCGTCCCGGATCAGGTGGTGGGCGATGTGCACGGCCACCACCTCACCCATCACCAGCCACGTCGGGATGGGTGTGCCGTCGGCCGTCTGCAATGGCACGATCTGGCTGAGGCGGCACTCGAAGGACACGGGGCTTTCGGCCACGCGCGGGGCACTCACCCGTCGGCCAGGCAGCGCCGTCAGGCCGGCCAGCGCGAACTCGTCGACCTCGGGCGGTACGGCTGCGCAACTCGCGTTCATGGCCTCCGCCAGCGGCCGGGTGGCCAGGTTCCAGGTGAACACGCCGGTCTCGCGTGCGTTGCGCAGGGTGTCCTTCTCGCCCAGGCTGGCAAAGCCGACGATGGGCGGCACGTAGTTGAACGCGTTGAAAAAGCTGTAGGGCGCGAGGTTGGCCACGCCCTCGGCGCTGTGCGTGCCGATCCAGCCGATCGGGCGCGGGGCGACGATGGCGTTGAACGGGTCGTGCGCCAGGCCGTGGCCTTGGGCGGGTTCATAGTAATGGCGATCGATGTCGGTCATGCCGTCATCGTAGGCCGATCAGAATGACATCGCCACCGTGAGGCGGAAGCTGCGCGGCTCGGCCGGGTGGCTGTGGCGGTCGGCGACGCCCTCGGTCGGCTCGCCGGGCAGGCGTGACGTGTAGAAGTAATCGATGTCGCTGGCGCGGCGGTTGAACAGGTTGAACACGTCGAGCGCGAGCTTGACGTCGCGCGTGAGCTGGTGGCCCACGCGCAGGTAGGCCAGAGTGGTGCCTTTCGAGCGCGCGCTGTTGTCTTCGATCAGCGGCCGCGGCCCGAAGTAGCGCAGCTGGAACTGGGCCGACCACGGGCCGAGGTCGGTCAGCGTCATGCCCAGCGCGGCCACGGTGCGCACGGCGCCCGGCACGTGGCGGCCGGCATGGGGAGGCTCGCCTTGCTCGGTGCGGAAGCGCGCCTGCGAGAACGCAAGGTCCGCATCGACCAGCAGCCACGGACGGGCCTGCCAGTGGTTGTTGAACTCGATGCCATGCCGGCGGCTGGCGCCACTGGCCTCGGTTTCGCCGGCGTCGCCCACGAAGACCAGCTCCGAGGCGAGGTCCAGGCGCCACACCGACAGCGACGTCTGCAGGCCGGGCAGCCATTCGCCACGCACACCCAGCTCGGTGCCGCGCGTGCGCACCAGCGGCACCGCGGCGTCCACCGCCTCGCCGCCACGGGCTGCCACGCGGGCCGTCATGCCGCGCGCATCGTTGCGGTGGTAGCCCTGGCCGGCATGGGCGAAAAACTCCGTCTGGGCCCAGGGGCCGAAGATCAACGACAGCTTGGGGCTCACCAGATGAGCCTGTCGGCTGCCGCTGTTGTCGGAGATCGAGCTGTGCACGCGGGCAACCACGGTGTCATGGCGGACGCCGGCCACGCTGCGCAGCCACGGCGTCCAACGGGTGCTGTTCTGCGCGTACAGGCCGACCAGCGTGTCGTTCACCCGGCTTTCCTGGGTCACGTCGACGCGCCGGCCGCCCGCGGCGGTGTACAGGCCCACCGGCGCGAGGTGGTCGTGGCGCAGCTGCAGTCCCAGCGTGTGCTCGCTTTCGCGGCCGGCCAGCGTGGTGCGCCACAGGCGGCTGGCCTGCAGGCCGAGGGCGCGCCGTGTTTCAGCCTGCTGGAACTGATCGCCCGCATCGGGGTTGTCCAGCGCGTAGGTGAAGTTCGAGTACAGGCTCAGGCTGGAGGCCAGCGCCCAGGCGTTGACCTGCCACTCGCCATCGCTGACCACCGTCAGGCGTTGCCATGACAGGCTGTAGCGGTCGGTCGTGCCCTTGTCCGTCGGATCGATGGCCCCGAACCGGCCGATCAGGCCATTCGCCACCGCACGCTGCGGAATCTGGTCGGTGGCCCGCCAGCGTGCCCGGTAGGCCATGGCCGTCCACGATTGCCGTGTGTCGCCCTCGGCCTGCGTGTAGCGCAGCACGCCGTTGAGGCGCTTGAGGCCCTCGCCCTGGTCCCAGGGGCCGTGGTGGTGGCTGGCCTCCAGCGCGTACAGCCAGGTGCCGCCTTGTGGCCGGTCGGCGGAGTCGGCCAGCAGCACGCGCGCGTGGTCGTAGCTGCCCAGGGTGAGGCTGGCGAGCCCGCGCGGCAGCCGGTCCACCAGCTTCAGGCGGGCCGAGCCGGCCGAGGCAAAGTCGCCGTCTTCGGCCGCATACGGGCCCTTGCGGTAGTGGATGCGGTCGATCAGCTCGGGGATGAGCCAGTTCAGGTCGGTGTAGCCCTGGCCGTGCGCGTGGCTGGGCATGTTGGCCGGCATGCCGTCGACCCAGGTGGCGAAGTCGGTGCCGTGGTCCAGGTTGAAGCCGCGCAGGTAGTACTGGTTGGCCTTGCCGCCGCCGCTGTGCTGCGACACGATCACACCGGGCACGAACTCCAGCACCTCGGCGGGCCGCAGCGTGGGCCGGCGTTGCAGCAGCGCACGGGTGACGGTGCCTTCGCTGGCGGCATCGGTGCTGCCCACGGCATTGAGGTAGTGGGCCTTGACGGACACGTCCGGTGCTTCGGTGGCAGGAGGCGAGGTCGACACCGGTTCGGCCATCACCGGCGCGGGCAGCGCGGGGGTGGCAATCAGAACGGACGTCGACAGCAGGGACAGCAGGCGCATGGTGTTCGGGTGCAGTGGCGGGGCGCGGGCAGAACCCCGTGCGCGCACAGGGCTACGCCGGGTGTGCCCGCGAGGACGACGGGGCGACAGTGTGCCTGTCTTCTCGTCCGGGTCCCATGAGGGGCCCTCCGGAGGGCCGTGCTCAGGGCGCGAGGCGGACGATGCGGCCTTCGCTGCTGTCGGTCAGGAGATACAGCCATCCATCGGGGCCCTGACGGACATCGCGGATGCGCTCCCGCAGGTCGGGCAACAGGGCCTCTCGGGTGACCACGCGGTCCCCTTGCAGCACCAGCCGCCACAGCGCGCGGCCGCTGAGGGCCCCGGTGAACAGGCTGCCCTTCCAGCCTGGATAACGATCACCGGTGTAGAACACCAGCCCTGACGGAGAGACGGAGGGCACCCAGGTGCTGACCGGTTCGGTGAAGTCCGGCGCGTGCACGCCGCCCTGGACGCGGCAGCGCTCGTTGCCTGTGAGGCTGCCATAGGGACAGCCATAGCTGCGCAGCGGCCAGCCGAAATTGCGTCCCGGCAGCGCGCGGTTGAGTTCGTCACCTCCCTGCGGTCCGTGCTCGACCACCCAGAGTTCGCCGGTGTCGGGGTGCAGGGCCGCGCCCTGCGGGTTGCGGTGACCGGTGCTCCAGATGCCCGGCTGCGCGCCGCCTGGCCAGCTGGGGTTGTCTGCCGGGATGCGGCCATCGCGCTGGATGCGCACGACCTTGCCCAGCGTGGTCTGCAGGTTCTGCGCGAAGTCGCGCCCGGGGGCACTGGGCGAGTCCTGCATGCGGTCGCCGAGTGTGACGAACAGGTGGCCGTCCCGCCCGAACACCAGGCGCGAGCCGAAGTGACCGCCGCCCCGCACCTTGGGTGTCTGCCGGAAGATCACCTGCACGTCCACCAGGCGGTCACCCTGTAGACGGGCGCGGGCCACGGCGGTGCCCGCCAGCCCCGCTTCGCTGCCAGTGCCCGGCTCGCTGTAGCTCAGGTACACCCAGGGACGTTGGGCGAAGTCCGGGTCGACGACGACGTCCAGCAGGCCACCCTGGCTGCGCGCCTGCACGGCGGGGACACCGGCCAGCGGCGGGGAGACACGGCCGGCCGGGCTGACGCGGCGCAACGTGCCGCCCCGCTCGGTCACCAGCATGTCGCCGCCCGGGAGAAACGCCAGTCCCCATGGGGTGTCCAGCCCGGTCGCCACCGTTTCCACCTTCACCGCGAGGCTGGCGCCGGCGCCCTGGGCGGTCGTGCAGGCCAGCAGGGCACTCATGCCGAGCGCGACCATGCCGGCCACCGCCCGGTGGGGCAGGCTGCGGAGGACCCGCAGGGGCGCGGGGAAGCGGGACAGCAGGACAGGCATGGAGAACTCCTTGCGTCGGGGCCGCCGCACGCTCAGTCGGCCAGCGGGGCGCGGTCGGCCAGCAGGGTGCGGCCGTGGTGATCCAGATGGTCGCCGATCACGCTCTGGATGAAGTAATAGCCGTGGTCATAGCCCGCATGCCGACGCAGGGTCAAGGGTTGCCCCACCTGCGCGCAGGCCGCTTCCAGGGCCTCCGGGCGCAGCTGCGTCTGCAGGAACTTGTCTGCCAGGCCCTGGTCGACCAGGATGCCGAGCGGGAAGGGGGCCTGTTGCTGCTGCTTCATCAGTTCGGTGGCGTCATGGGTGCGCCAGGCCGTGCGGTCCGGGCCCAGGTAGCCCGTGAAGGCCTTTTCGCCCCAGGGGCAGTCCACCGGGTGGCAGATCGGTGCCAGCGCCGACACCGACCGGTATTGCCCTGGATGGCGCAGGGCCAGCGTCAGCGCACCGTGGCCGCCCATCGAGTGGCCGAAGATCCCGGCATGGGTCAGGTCGACGGGCAGATGGTGACCCACCAGCTCGTGCAGTTCCTCGGTCACATAGGTTTCCATGCGCCAGTTCGTCGACCACGGGGCCTCGGTGGCGTCGAGGTAGAAGCCTGCTGCCACGCCGAAGTCCCAGCTGTCGGCCTGACCGGGGACATCGGTGCCGCGCGGGCTGGTGTCCGGCGTGACGAGGGCCAGACCCAGGCGGGCCGCATGCTGCTGCGCGCCGGCCTTGATGGCGAACGTCTCTTCGGTGCAGGTCAGGCCTGCGAGGTAGAACAGCACCGGCACCTTCGCGCCGGCTTCGAGCGCCTGCGGCGGCAGGAACACGCCGAACTGCATCGGCGTGCCCGTGGCCATCGAGGCGTGGCGGTAGAAGCGCTGCACGCCGCCGAAGCAGTCGTGCTCGCTGAGCAGTTCGAGCGTGCTCATGGTGGCCTTTCGTCAGTACACGACCACCGAACGGATCGACTCGCCGCGCTTCATCAGGTCGAAGCCCTCGTTGATCTGTTCAAGCTTGAGCGTGTGCGTGATCAGGTCGTCGATGTTGAGCTTGCCTTCCATGTACCAGTCGACGATCTTCGGGACGTCGGTACGGCCGCGCGCGCCGCCGAAGGCCGAGCCCTCCCACTTGCGGCCGGTCACCAGCTGGAAGGGGCGGGTGCTGATCTCGGCGCCGGCCTCGGCCACGCCGATGATGATGGAGCGGCCCCAGCCCTTGTGCGTGCACTCCAGCGCCTG
>JAJUHM010000118.1 GCA_029279925.1 Aquabacterium olei | reverse complement strand
GTCAACTACCAGGTGACGTTTCCGATGTTCGAGAAGGTCACCGTCAACGGCCCTGACGCTCACCCGCTCTACCAGTGGCTGAAGTCCCAGCAGAAAGGTCTCTTGGGCGGCCGCATCAAGTGGAACTTCACCAAGTTCCTGCTGGATGCGCAGGGGCAGGTCGTGGACCGGTTTGCGCCGGTCACTCGTCCCGAAAGCCTGCAGGCCACCCTCGATCGGCTCATTGGCTGAGCCGGCTCCGACCGCGCGTGGCCAAGGCCGCGTGGTGGTAGGCTTCGCGTCCATCTTCCTGCTGATTGGGTCCCCGTGTCCACGCCAGACCTTGCTCCAGCCGCCCCGGGCCGCGTCCGCCTGAGTGGCGAACGCCTCCGCGCCCTGCGCAATCGGATCGGCCTGAGCCAGGACGCGTTCGCGCTGGCGTGCTTCGAACGGCATCTGTGTGTGTCCATCGCCTCGGTGAAGCGGGCCGAGACGGGCAAGAGCGTGTTGTTGCGCACGGCTCGGCACTTGGCCGCATTTCACAACGTCGCCTTGGCAGACATCCTGGCAGAGGGGGCGGTGGGCGATGAAGCCGACGATCGCGACCTGCCGGATGAACTGCTGGTGGACGAGGCCATGCCCGCAGTCCAGCGGGCCCCGGCAGCGTGGGGCCTGGACGGGCGCCGTGACGAACTGGATGCCGCTTGTGAAGCCCGCCTGGTGCTGGTGCTGACGGCCTGGCCTGTCCCGCAGGCGTCGCTGCCCGCCGTGTGCGCTGCCGTCGAAGCGGAGGGCGGGCTGGTGCATGAGCGGCCGGGGCCGGCCGGGCGCGATGCGGGACCAGGCTTCATCACCGTGCTGTTCGGGCAGCCGCGCGCCCAGCGCAGCGACGTGCCCCGCTCCGTACGGGCGGCCCGGCAGGTGCTGCATGCAGCGGGCGATCGGGCGCGGGTGCTGTTGTCGGCCGGCCTGCTCACGGGGGACGTGCTTGACTGGCCTCTGGCGCGCGAGGACTGGCGCCGCGCGCTCTCGGCCGAGCCACCTGCGCTGTACGTGCACCGCACGCTGGGCGCCGCCTTGCGGGTGCAGCACGAACTTCAGCCCAGTCCGGTTCCGGATGCCCTGCTGCTGGGGGAGCCCCTGCAGCGGCCCGGACGTGCGTTTCGGCTGGTCGGCCGCGATGCCGAGCTGAGGACCTTCCAGCGTCTCCTTGCTGGCGTGCTGCGGGACCAGCAGTCGCAGGTCTGGGTGCTGCGCGGGATGGCCGGCCTCGGCAAATCCCGCCTGCTGGCGGAGTGTGTCGACACCGCCCAGCAGCATTTCGTGCAGACCCAGGTCATCGAGCTGCAGGATTTCGGCGGCGACCGGCACCGTGAAGTGCTGTGCGGTCTCGTCAGCGCACTGCTGGACCTGGGTGGGGCCACGGTGTTCCGCAACGAACTGATCCGCCAGCGCCTGACGTGGTACCAGCTCGACGACACTTCGCTGGTGTTGTGCAGGGAACTGCTGGGCGTGCCCCAGTCGGACGCCGACCGGGCCCTGCTGGAGGCGATGGGCCATGCGCAACGGGCGCAGCTGACGGCCCGGGCCCTGGCGCACCTGATCACGCGCACCGCGCTCACCCGTCCGCTGATGCTGGTCGTCGAGGACGTGCATTGGGCCTCGGTGGCCACGATCGAAACGCTGGCCCGCGTGGTCTCGGCCAGCCAGGAAGCGCAGGTCCTCTGGGTGCTGAGCTCCCGGGTGGAAGAGCCGCTGCGTCTGGCTGACCTGCAGCGGCTGCTGCCCGAGGTCGATGTTCACGAAACCACGCTGGCACCGCTTCAGCCCCGCGAGGCCCGCGAACTGGCGCGTCAGTTTCCCGGCGACGACCATTGGCGACAGCAGTGCAGCGAACGGGCGCAGGGCCATCCGCTGTTCCTGACCCAGTTGCTGATGGCCGAGCGGCATGAGCAATTGCCCGACAGCTTCCAGCACCTGCTGCAGGTTCGGCTCGACGACATCACGCCGCAGGACCGACAGGCGCTGCGCGTGGCCGCGGTGCTGGGCCAGCCCTTCACGGCGACGCAGCTCGATGCGCTGCTGCCGGAGCCGGGCTATGCGCTGCACCCCCTTGTGCAGCACTGCTTCCTGCGTGAGTTGGGTGACGGCCGGTACGACTTCCTGCATGCCCTGATCCGCCAGGGCATCTACGAGGCGCTGCCCGTGCGCCAGCGGGAGGCCCTGCATCTTCAGGTTGCCCTGAGCATGGCCGGCGAGAACGCCGCGCTGCACGCCCGTCACCTGCACCTGGCTCGGCGAGCGGAAGCCCCGGCGCGCCTGCTCGAGGTTGCCCGCCAGCGCCATGAATCGCTGGACCATGAGGGTGCCCTGTCGCTCCTGCTGGACCACGAGCGCGTCGATTACGCCGAGCGTGACGTGCACGCCTGGGCGATGCTGCTGGGCGACGTGCTGGCCAAGACGGGGCAGACCGCAGCGGCCCGCGCGGCCTACACGCAGGCCCTCGACGCTGCACCGGATGTGCCCGGACGCCTCACGGCGACCGTGGCCCTGGCGGGTGTACTCAATGTGCTCGAGGACCTGCGGGCCGAGGAGGACCTCATCGACGAGGCGCTGCCGCTGGCCGACCGGCCCGACACACGGGCCCAGCTTGCGGGCTTGCACTACCTCAAGGGCAATCTGTATTTCCCCCGTGGCGATGTGGCGCGCAGCCGCGAACACCACAGCCGCGCCATGGCCGTGGCCAGTGACGCCGGCGAGGTGAGGCTGCAGGCCAGGGCGCTCAGCGGCCTGGGGGACTCGTTCTACGCGGAGGGCCGCATGGTGACGGCCCATGCCCGCTTCGTACAGTGCCTTGCGCTGTGCGACGAACACGATCTGCGCGACATCGAGGCCTCGAACCGCTTCATGCTGGCCACCACGCAGATCTACCTGTGCGAGACCGCCCCCGCCCTGCGCAATGCCGTGGCGTCGGCCGAGCTGGCCCGTCAGGTCGGGAACCACCGGGCCGAGATCGTGTCTCGCCTGACGGCCAGCTGGATCGAGTTGGGGCGGGGCAATGCCCACGGCGCCCTGCTGCACGTTGACGAGGGCCTGCGCATCGCGCGTGCCATCCGGGCGGGCCGCTTCGAGCCCTTTCTGCAGGAGGCCCAGGCCCGTGCACAGCATGCGCAGGGCGACCTCGAGGGCGCGTGGCGGACCATCCAGCAGGCACAAGAGGCCGTGGACCGTCTGGGCCTGCACGCCTTCATCGGACCCTGGGTGTCGGGCACGCTCGCCCTGATCAGCCCGGACGAGGTGCGCGCCCGCGAGGCGCTGTCACGTGGCATGGCCCAGATCGACCTGGGCTGCGTGGCGCACAACGTCTACCGCTTTCATGCCGCGGCCATGGAATGGCATGTGCTGAAGGGGCGGCATGACGACGCACAGCGGGTCGGTGCCCGCTGGCTGGCGCTCACCGGTGCCGAGCCGACGCCCTGGGTGGCGGGCCTGCATGCCTTCATGCAGGCCTGTGTGGACGGGTCGACGCCGCGTCCGGGCGACGCCGTGTGGCAGCGTCTGCGCGAGCACGAGATCCTGCACGTGATGCTGCGGCTGCCGCGCACGCTGCTGGCCTGAACCGGGGCGGTCAGCGGGTGCGCTGCGGCGCCAGGTAGTCCAGCGCCCACCCCGCCATCTGTTCCGACTGCGCCATGCACTGCTCGTGCAATCCGGCCCCCCGGGTCCATCCGCCTCCGAAGAACAGGGGCCACTGCGGAGAGGCTGCATTCTTTTCATTGAACGCCGCGATCTGCACCTGGGCCTGCAGGCAACCCGCATCCAGCACGTTGTGCTTGAACAGCGTCCAGGCCTTGCCGCCGTGGTGCGTGAGGCCCGCCGGCGCGTGGGTCTCGGTGTAGCCGGTGGCAGGTTGGGCCGCGGCCGCCAGCGCCAGATGCGGCAGGGCGGCCCGCGCGGCAAATGGCAGGTGCTCGCCGCCAGCCCGATCCAGCACCATGGACGGGTCCACGGCATGCAGGTCGGGCGTCAGCGTGGTGAAGAACACCGGCAGCCCGGCCTCGTTGTAGCGGGGATGGGCGCGGTCGTTCTGGTGCCAGTTCTCGACGTAGCTCAT
Source organism: Aquabacterium olei (assembly GCA_029279925.1). Classification (GTDB taxonomy): domain Bacteria; phylum Pseudomonadota; class Gammaproteobacteria; order Burkholderiales; family Burkholderiaceae_C; genus Aquabacterium; species Aquabacterium olei_A. Next base: position 5,214 of record JAJUHM010000118.1, on the reverse strand, counting down.
GCGGTAGGGCTGAGCCTGCTGGCTCACTGGGTGAGCCAGAACGTTGTATGTGCGCCAGCTGTTGCGGTTGGCCGGCAGCAGCCGGTCATCGGTGTGGCAGGCGGCGTAGCTGCGCGTGTAGCGAACCTGGCCGAGGATGCGGGTCAGTTCCGGCCCGAGGTCTGCGCCATTCGGAATGTGCAGCGCCTTCAAGGCATCGTCTGCATGCAGGGCCATCAGCACCAGGTCCACCGCCTGCGCAGGCCCTTCACCGGCCTGCACCACCGCGCCACTGGCTGACACCGTCACCTGCGCGGCGTGCCCGGTGCAGACCGTCACCCGCACGCTGTCGTCGCTGCGTGCGACCAGCGCCTGCGCCAGGGTGGCGAGCCAGTGCTGCGACCCCCACTCGAAGTAGCGGCGGTCCGGGCGGCCGGTTGCCGGATCCTGTCCTTCCTGGATGAGGTAGTACTGGAAGGGCGACAGCAGCGGCATGCCCGCCGGGCCACTGACCGGGTCGGTGAAGTACATCGCCGAGATCCGCGGGTAGTAGAGCTCGTCGCGGATGCGGGCGATGCGCGTCGGCAGCGCCGGGTCCTGCCAGTCGATCGCAATGCCCAGGCGGGCGGCCGTGCCGGCCAGTTGCGCCTCGGGCGCGGCCATGCAGTCAGCAAAGTACTGGCCCACCGTGTAGCTCGCGGGGACCGGTGCCTGCCCGTGCTCCCCCGACACCCGCTCGCATGCCCGTGCATGCACCACCCGCATCAGCGGCAGCAGCCGGCCGGCATCGGCCTGAGCGAGGTCGTGGCGCGGGTCGGACACCGTGCCGGGCGCATCGCCGTCGTCGGTGAACAGCGTGTGGCGCTCGGGCGTGAAATAGCTTTCGTTGTCGCACAGCGGCCGCAGGTGCGCGAGGTAGCCGATGTCGGCCAGCGCCGCCTTCAGCCGCCGGTAGGTGGCCAGGTTCACGTCGTTGACCCCGAGATCGGCCCACCGCACATAGGGCTCCGGGGGCGCGTCCGGTGCGGTGCGCTGCTCACCCAGCTGCACGAACACGGTGTCGGCGTTGCCGCCGAGCACGGCCTTGCGCTCGTAGACCGTGATCTGCAGGCCGCTCAGGCCCTGCTGCTGCGCGCGCTGTTGAAGGTAGTAGGCTGCGGACAGGCCGGAGATCCCGCCGCCGATGATGGCAATGTGCAATCCCATGGTGTGAGGTGTCGTGTTGGTCTGCCGCAGTCTAGGCAATCGGGCCTGCGGCAGCGGTATCAGTTCACTGCGGTTTCAGGGATGCGACGCGTATCATCGGCGCCCATGTTCCGCATCGTCCTGGTCCATCCCGAGATCCCGCCCAACACCGGCAACGTCATCCGGCTGGCGGCCAACACCGGCTGCGAGCTGCACCTCATCGAGCCCCTGGGCTTTTCGATGGACGACAAGCTGCTGCGCCGCGCCGGGCTCGATTACCACGAGTACGCCGAGGTGAAGCGCCACGCGGACTGGGACGCCTTCCTGGCCGCCATGCAGCCCGACCCCGAGCGGATGTTTGCCTTCACCACCCGTGGCAGCCGGCCCTTTCAGGAGCCAGCCTGGCAGCCGGGCGACTGGCTGGTGTTCGGCTGCGAAACCAGCGGCCTGCCGCCGGCTCTGCGCGACACCTTTGCCCCTGCCCAGCGCGTGCGCCTGCCCATGCGTGAAGGGCAGCGCAGCCTGAACCTGAGCAATGCGGTGGCCGTGGCGGTGTTCGAGGCCTGGCGGCAGAACGGCTACGCGGGCGGGGCCTGAGACCGGCCCTGGCACCGGCCGCCGCCCGAAAGGGCGTCAGGCGTGGCCGCCTTCGGCCTTGGCTTCGCGGCGCATCAGCGCGCCCACGGCTTCGCGCGGGGTCTGCCGGCCTTCCAGCACGGCCACCACCGCCTCGGTGATCGGCATGGCCACGCCCAGCGCCTGCGCACGCTGCCACACTGTGGCGGCGCTGTAGACGCCTTCGGCCACATGGCCCAGCTCGCTCAGGATCTGCGCCAGCGGCTTGCCCGTGGCGAGCTGCAGGCCCACCGTGCGGTTGCGCGACAGGCTGCCGGTGGCCGTCAGCACAAGGTCGCCCAGCCCCGACAGGCCCATGAAGGTGTCGGCGCGCGCACCCAGCGCCAGGCCCAGGCGGGTCATCTCGGCCAGGCCGCGCGTGATGAGCGCGGCGCGGGCATTGAGGCCCAGCTCCATGCCATCGGCGATGCCGGTGGCGATGGCGAGCACGTTCTTCACCGCGCCGCCGACTTCGACTCCGACCGGGTCGGCCGAGGTGTAGACGCGCAGGCTGTCGGAATGGAAGGCCGACACGGCCTGTTCGGCCAGCGTGGCGTCGGCCGCGGCGGCCACCAGCGCGGTGGGCAGCCCGAGGGCCACTTCACGCGCAAAGCTGGGGCCGGAGAGCACGCCGCAGCGCAGGCCGGGGCGCAGCGACTGCGCGATCTCGTGACCCAGCCGGCCCGTGCCTTTCTCGAAACCCTTGCACAGCCACAGCGCCGACACGTCATCCGGCAGGCGCTGCAGCATGCTGCCCAGTGCCGCCATCGGCGTGCCGATGATGACCAGCCCGCGGCCTTCGCGGCACGGCGCGATGGCCGCGTCGAAGTCGGCTTCGAGCTGCAGTGCCTCCGGGAAGGGCGCCTCGGGGAGGTAACGGGTGTTGCACCGCGCGGCCTGCATCTCGGCCACCTGGGCCGCGTCGCGCGCCCACAGGCGCACGGCCGGGTTGTGGCGCGCCGCACTGATGGCCAGTGCCGTGCCCCACGCACCGGCACCCAGCACCGTCAACGACGGGCCGGGTGTCGAGGGCGTGTCCGGGGCGGCGACGTCTTGAACCGTGAGGTTCATCGCCGCGCGATCAGGCGTTGCCGGCCTGCTCGCCAGCGGCCTGGGCCAGCTGGGCTTCGTACATGGCCTGGAAGTTGACTTCGGTCAGGTGCACGGGCGGGAAGCCAGTGCGGTTGATGACGTCGGCCACGGTGGCGCGCAGGTAGGGGTAGACGATCTGCGGGCAGGCGATGGCGATGATCGGCTGCAGCTGTTCCTGCGGGATGTTGCGGATCTCGAACAGGCCGGCCTGCTTGGCTTCGACCAGGAACAGGGTCTTGTCGTTGACCTTGGTGGTCACGGTGGCGGTGACGGCCACTTCATAGATGCCATCGACCACGGGTTCGGCGTGCAGGTTCAGCTGCACGTCGACCTGCGGCTGACCTTGTTCCAGCAGCACCTGGGGCGCGTTGGGCATTTCCAGCGACAGGTCCTTCAGGTAGATGCGCTGGATGGCAAAAGACGGTTGTGCGGCTTGGTCGCTCATGGAGGGTCCGGAAGAAAAGGGTTGTGTCGGTCAGGCCGGGCGCTGCGATGGGCGCATCGATCCAAGCCAGAAGTTCGACAACGATTATGGACCAGCCCGATGACCTTCCCGTGGCATCCTGGCCAGGGGTTTGTGGCAATGCGTGCCACGTCGGGTGCGCGCCGGCGTCACGCGACCCTGCGCCTGGAAGGGGCGTTGCGGCGGGCAGACCGGTCAAGGCGGGCAGACCCGCCCGCTGAAATCAGGCGGCGTTCAGCAACGGCAGCAGACCGCCCCGCTGGTCGAGCGCCATCAGGTCGTCGCACCCCCCGACGTGGGTGTCGCCGATGAAGATCTGCGGCACGGTGCGGCGGCCCGTGAGCGACATCATGGCGTCGCGCTGGGCCGGGTCCAGATCGATGCGGACTTCTTCGATGGACTCGACCCCGCGCTGCTTGAGCAGCATCTTGGCCCGCTGGCAGTAGGGGCAGACCTGGGTGGTGTACATCTTGACGGCTTGCATGGCAGACCGGGTTTCGGGACCCGTTGGAGTTGGCTCCCTCGCATTGTGCGGCTGAGTGCAAGACCGCCCGGGCAGTGGGGGATGACTCCCCCCGCTCCGATCAGGCTTTCTCGACCGGCAGGTTGGCTTCGCGCCAGGCCTTCAGGCCGCCGGCCAGCGGCTGCACGTTCTCGTAGCCCAGCTTCTTGAGTTCGGCCGTGGCCTTGCCGGCGCGCATGCCGGTGGCGCACACCACCACGAGCGGCGTCTTCTTGTTCGAAGGCAGGCCCTTGGCCGTGCCGATCTGTCCGAGCGGCACGTTCTTGGCGCCGACCGCGTGGCCGGCGGCGAACTCGGCCGGTTCGCACACGTCGATGAGCTGCGCCTTTTCCTTGTTGACCAGTTGCACCGCGGCGGCCGGGGTCACGCCGCTGCTGGCCGCGCCCTGGATCTGCTGCCACAGCAGCACACCGCCCGAGCCCACGGCGGCCACGATCCAGTACCAGTTGTCTGCCAGAAAGCTCGAGGAGGTCGACATGCGTGTGTTCTTTCAAGGCGCGGGGCGCCGGTTCAGGTTCCCGCAGACCAGGGTGGCGCGGGCAGCGGCGGATTATAAAATCGCGAGCTGACCTTCACTCGGGACGACCACATGTACAAGCTCGTGCTGATTCGCCATGGCGAATCGACCTGGAACCTGGAAAACCGCTTCACCGGCTGGACCGATGTGGAGCTGACCCCCACCGGCATCTCGCAGGCCATGGCCGCGGGCAAGCTGCTCAAGGCCGAAGGCTACGAGTTCGACGTGGCCTACACCTCGGTGCTCAAGCGCGCCATCCACACGCTGAACTACTGCCTGGACGAGATGGACCGCACCTGGCTGCCGGTCGTCAAGGACTGGCGCCTCAACGAGCGCCACTACGGCGGCCTGCAGGGCCTGAACAAGGCCGACATGGCCAAGCAGTACGGTGACGAGCAGGTGCTGATCTGGCGCCGCAGCTACGACACCCCGCCGCCCGCGCTGGAAGCCAACGACCCGCGTGGCCAGCGCCAGGACCTGCGCTATGCCAAGCTGAACCCGGAGCAGATCCCGCTGACCGAGTGCCTGAAGGACACCGTGGCCCGCGTGCTGCCGTGCTGGAACGACACGCTGGCCCCGGCGATCAAGGCCGGTCAGCGCATCGTCATCGCCGCGCACGGCAACTCGATCCGTGCCCTGGTGAAGTACCTCGACAACATCGGTGACGCCGACATCGTGGGCGTGAACATCCCCAACGGCATCCCGCTGGTGTACGAACTCGACGCCGACCTGAAGCCGATCCGCCACTATTACCTCGCCGACCCCGAAGCCATCGCGGCAGCGCAGGCGGCCGTAGCCAACCAGGGCAAAGCAAAGGGTTGAAAAAAGCAGTTCACCACG
>JAJUHM010000117.1 GCA_029279925.1 Aquabacterium olei | reverse complement strand
GGTGGCCGGCGGCGTCCACGGAGACAACGCCGTGGCCTATGCCGAGGCGGGTGCCGATGTGCTGGTGACATCGGCCCCGTACCACGCACCCCCGCGGGATGTGGAGGTGCGTTTCTCGCGGGACGTCTGAACGCGTCAGCCGCGCGCGGGGCGGCGTTGGCGCAGCACGGCGGCCACGCCGACGATGCCGAGGCCCGTCAGGGCCAGCCACGCCGAGGCCGGCTCGGGGACCGGCGCAGCCTGCAGCACGAACGACAGGTTGTCTGCGTAGCCGTCGTTGTCGCCACCGGACAGGCGCTCCATCGACAGCGAGAACATCAGCGAGGTGGTGCCCATGGGCAGCACACCGCTGTCCGCCAGCCTGAACAGGCCGGTCTGCTGGCCGCGATCGCCCGGCATCATGGGCCCGATCATGGCGTAACCGATCTCGGACTGTGTCTGGTCGAGGAAGGAAACGTACAGCAGCGCGTTGTCCTGTTGTGCCAGCCAGCCACCGAGCCAGCCGCTCAGCTCATACCGCAGAGGCTGCCCCGCGAGCGTGCCGAGTTCGACGGTCTGGTATCCGGCGCTGCGTTCACCGACGCCTGCAAACATCTTGCTGCCGCGGTCGACCGGGCCGGGCTGGGTGGGCTTGACCCAGTTGTCGCCGTAGTCCACGGACTGGAAGAGGCTGTAGCCGTCGAAGGCCAGCCAGCCCGAGACACCGGATTCGGCACCGCCATTGACGATGAGGTTGTCGTTGAGTTGAACGGCGGCGTGGGCGCCCAGCGCCAGGCTCAGCAGGCCGCCAAAGGCCAGTTTCTGGATGGTGTTCATGGTGTGTTGCAAGGTTCTAGAAGAAAGCGTCAGATCTGGAACTGGTCGAGCACGGCCGCGCCGCCCATGGCCGGGTCGCTGATGGAGGGCTCACCGGTCTCCAGATGGCCTGCGAAGCGGCGGCTCCAGCCGGCCAGCTGCGACACGCGCACGCTGAGGTCGTACCAGCAGTGCTCAGGCAGGGGGCGGCGCAGCGTGTGCTGGCTGCGGGCCGGCACCACCACCTCTTGAACGGCGCCGTCTTCGTAGCGCAGCGTGCGCAGGGTGAAGGTGGCTGCCGTCTGGCCGTCGTTGCGCAGCGTGACGACCAGTTCGCGCAGGACTGGATCGCCGCTGACTTCGACAGCGGGTTGCGGTGCGGTCGTGCCTGCGGCCGGCGTGGTACCCGTGACATGGCGGTGCCAGCCGTTCGGCCCCAGCACCCACAGGTCGTACGCGGTGCCCGCGCTCATCGCCCACAGTGCGTCCAGCGTGTCGCCGGCGCCCACGGTGTAGCGGCGGGGCACCTCGGCCAGCGCCTTGCGGTTGTAGACGTGGAACACGGCGCCGGCCTGTCCCTGGTTTTCGAAGCGCAGCGTCACGCCCTTGCCGGAGACGGTGGCCGTGGCCTTCAGGTCGTAGGGCAGGGGCCGCGCCGGGCGGATGCCGGCGTCCTGCACGGGGGCCTGCAGCGAGGTCGGCGTGGCCGGGGTCTTCGTGCCGGGCAGGGCCAGCGCGCGCAGGCGGCGGGCGGTGGTGCTGGGCAGGTCGTCGGTGAAGGGGTTGTCCTCGGGGCGTGCGAAGTCGAAGCAGCTCAGCAGGTCCCCGCTCACGGCGCGGCGCCACGGCGAGATCAAGGGCTCCTGCACGCCGAAGCGGGCCTCGATGAAGCGGATCACCGAGGTGTGGTCGGACACCTGCGAGTTGACCCAGCCGCCCTTCGTCCACGGCGACACAACGTACATCGGCACGCGCGGGCCCAGGCCGTAAGGACGGTGGTGATACTGAGGGTCCGAGCCGTTCAGGTTGTGGTGGTACTCGCCGACCGTGTCCACGGTGGAGCCGCCGGCCAGTTGGGCCTGCGCCGGGTTGGCGTCATAGCGCAGGTACGAGGGCGGGGCGGGCGGGGGCATGTGGTCGAAGAAGCCGTCGTTCTCGTCGAAGTTGATGAGCAGGACGGTCTTGCTCCACACCTCGGGGTTGGCGGTCAGGGCGTCCAGCACCCGGGCGGTGTAGTCCGCGCCCTGGGCCGGGCTGGACGGGCCCGGGTGCTCCGAGCCTTCGGCCGTGGCAACGATCCAGCTGACCTGAGGCAGGCGGTTGGCCAGCACATCGGCCTTGAGCAGGTCGAGATCACGCGTGCTGATGCCGCGCTCGCGCAGGGCCCGTGAGTAGCCCGGACGCAGGTACCAGGCATCGCGGAAGGGGCGGAAGCCGGCCAGCGGGTTGTCGGTGAAGTTGTCCGCCATGTTCTGGTAGACCTGCCAGCTCACGCCTGCGTCCTGCAGCCGCTCGACATAGGTCGGCCAGGTGTAGTCGGTGTTGCGGTCGAGGCTGAACCAGTCGCGGCTGTTGTCGGTCGAGGGACCGCCCGCGACGGCAAGCGGGTCGTTGTGGCCGCTCCACAGGAAGAGCCGGTTGGTGTTGGTGCCCGTCTGGGTGGCGCAGTGGTAGTGGTCGCACAGCGTGAAGGCCCGGGCCAGCGCGAACTGGAAGGGCAGGTCGCTTTCCTTGAAATAGCCCAGGGAGTGGTTCTGCTTGGCCTTGGGCCAGTCGTTCATGCGGCCGTGGTCCCAGGCAGCCTGGGCATCCGGCCACGAGTGCGGCGTGCCTGACACCCGCATCACCGAGAAGTCCTGTTCGGTGTTGAGGTGGAAGGGGGCGATGGCCGTGCGGGTGCTGCCCCAGTTGGGGCGGCCGGGAACCGGTGCGCCGCCCCCGATGGGCTGGACGAAGACCGACTTGCGGGTGAAGGTGCCGACGCGGTCCATCACGGGAATCGGGAACGGGTCGCCGAAGCCACGTACCCCGGCGAGCGTGCCGAAGTAGTGGTCGAAGGAGCGGTTCTCCTGCGTGAGGATCACGATGTGCTCGACATCGTGGAGGGTGCCGGTGCGCTGGTTCGCCGGGATGGCGAGGGCGCGCTGGATGGCCGGCGGGAAACTGGCGAGCGCGGCGCTGGCGCCGACGGCCGAGCCGAGGTTGCGCAGAAAGCTGCGGCGATCTTGTTGTGTCATGAAGGTCGGTTCCCGAGGGATGAAGAAAACCCGCCTCAGGGGCGGGGCTTCATGCCACTCTAGGAACCGAGATTGAAACGCCGATGGCGCCGTGGGGACCGATCAGCGCAGGGGAAGATCGGTCACGCCGTCTCTCAGCCGCTGCGCCGTTGACGCCAGCACAGGCCTCCCAGGCCGGCAGCCGCCAGCACAAGCCCGGCCGGCTCCGGCACCGGCGTGGTCAGCGTGATCGGCCCGCTCCAGTGCAGGTAGTTCTCGATGGGGATGTTCAGTTCGGTGTAGGTGCCGGACAGCACGTTGCCCAGGCGGGACCCCAGCAGGAGCGCGCCGACGCCGTCCGCGAACAACTCGGGATAGCTCACCTCCAGGCGGATGCCGGTTCCATCCGGACCGGTGCCGATGCCCGTGACCACGCCGGTGTAGTCCACGGCATCGTCGGGGCCAAACTCGGCAGGCAGGTCGACGTGCAGCGTGCCGCTTCCCGGACCGGTGCCGATCACCAGCGTGACGGCCGCGGAGAACGGCTCGCCTTCGATCGGCGTGCTGCCGTTGTACCACTGGGTGATGTCCCAGGTTCCGGTCCAGGTGCCTTTGAGGTCGGCAGCCAGGTCGGCATGGGCACTCACTGCTGCGACCAGGCCGAGCGTCGCCAGACCCGTTTGGGTCAGCTTCTTGATCAATGTCATGTGATTCCCCTGTCAATGTGAATGTTTGCCCCCTTGGATCGGGGGCGGATTCACCGTATCAGGGGGAGGTCGTCTTGCCAACCCCTCAGCCCGGGTTGCCGCTGCCCCTCAGCAGCGCCTCGATGACCCCCGCGCCGCTGCCGCCCAGCGGGTCCAGCTCCTGGACCTTGGCGAGATAGGCCTCGGCCGCAGCGCGGTCCTGGCAGCGCAGCCGGATGTAGGCGAGCGCCTTGAGCGTGAACACCCAGAAGCGCGCCGGCCCGGGGGCCAGAAAGTCGGCCATGTCGGGCGTCACCGTGCGCCAGTCGTCCGGCAGGCCGGCCTGCGCGGCGGCCACATCCAGCCCCTTCAGCGCAGCCAGTTCGGCCTGCTCGAAGTCGGCATGGCGGGCGTGGAACTTGTAGAGCAGGTAGTAGAGCGAGGGGCACTCCGGCGCGCACACCTGGGCGGTCCACAGCAGCGCCAGTGCGCGCTGCGGGTTGGCTTCGGTGCGGGCCTGGTCGACCAGATGGCGTGCCTGCGGCGGGACGTCGCCGCCGAACAGGTCGCTCGAGGCCTCGCCGGTGAGGAGGTTCACCATGACCCCGCCGATGCAGCCAGACGGGTCACGACCTCTCCGCCCAGCAGGTGCTTTTCGAAGATCTCGGGCACGTCGTCGGGCGTCACGCGGCTGTAGAGCACGCTGTCGGGAAAAACCACGACGTTGACCCCGCCATCGCAGGGACCGAGGCAGCCGGAGTAGGTCACGCCGACCTGGTCGTAGGCCTGGCGAGCCTGCAGCTCTTTCCAGAAGGCCTGCAGCACGGCCTGGCTGCCCTGGGCGGCACAACAGCCGCGTGGGTGGCCGGGTGGCCGCTGCTGGGAACACACGAACACACTGCGATCTGGGCGGGACATGAGGGGCTCCGGGGTGGGGGGATGCAGAAGAGGCGGCGCGCTCAGCCGAACTTGAAGAGGATGCCGTGCCCACCGCGGGGGTACTCCCACTCGACGTTGCGGTGCTCGGAGCAGATGATCCGGCAGCTGCCGCATTCCAGGCAGCCGTCGGTGATCAGCGTGACCGCACCGTTGCCTTCGGTCTTGTAGCAACTGGCCGGGCAGACAAAGGTGCACGCGCGGTTCTGGCAGTCCGAACGGCACACCTCGGTGTCCTTGATGCGGATGTGCGGGCGGCCTGCGTCCACCTTGTAGCGGTTCTGATAGAGCTTCTCTTCGACGTTGACGGCAATCGGGGTCATGAGGGTCTCCTGGATGCGAGAGGGCGGGGGGCGCTCAGCGGAAGGCGCGCCAGAGCTTGACGGCGTCACCGACCAGACCGGTGAAGCTGCGCGCCGTCCGGAAGCTGGAGAAGATCTCGCGCTCCTTGGTCTTCTTGTCGACGTTGTCGACCGTCACCATGGTGCGGGCCGCCTTGTTGAGCAGCTCCGGGTAGGTGGTGAAGAACTGCGGGTTCTCGTGGAAGACCCGCGGCATGTCGCGGTACTTCTTGAGGTCCTTCATCACGAAGGATTCATCGAGCGCCTTCTGGTAGGCCTTCAGGGTCGACGCGTTCAGCGGCTTGCTCGCAGCCTTTGCGGCGATCACGGTCTCGGCCGCCAGGCGGCCCGTCGTCATCGCCAGGTTGGAGCCTTCGCGGTGCACCGCGTTGACGAAGCCACCCGAGTCCCCGACGATCATCCAGCCGTCGCCATAGACCTTGGGGATGGCGAAGAAGCCGCCTTCGGGAATGAGGTGCGCGCAGTACTCCTTCATTTCGCCACCCTGGATCAACGGGGCGATGGAGGGGTGCCGCTTCATGTTCTCGAGCAGCTGATAGGGCGCGGTCTTGTTCTCGTTGTGCTTGAAGTCGGACAGCATGCAGCCGATGCCCAGCGTGATCGAGTCCTTGTTGGTGTACAGAAAGCCCGTGCCCATCATGCCGTCGGTGATCTTGCCGACCATCTCGATGACGACGCCCTCGTCGTCCTTGATGTTGAAGCGCTGCTGGATCAGCTCTTCCGGCATGAAGTGGATCTCCTTGACCGCCAGCGCGACGTTGCCAGCCTTGACCTCGCCATGGAAGCCGGCCTTGCGGGCCAGCGTGCTGTTCACGCCGTCGGCCAGGATGACCACGTCGGCGAACACATCGCCGGCCTCGCGGTCGCAGCGCACACCCACCACCTTGTCGCCGTCCATGATCAGGCTCTGCACCGTCGTCTCGCAGATCAGCAGTGCGCCGGCTTCGCGCACCTTCGAGCTGAACCACTTGTCGAACTGCGCCCGGATGATGGTGTAGCGGTTGTAGGGCGGCTTGTTGTAGTCCTCGCTGCGGAAGTGGCTGCCCACGAAACTGGCGTCATCCAGCACCCACATGCGCTGCTCGATGATGTGGCGCTCCAGCGGGGCATCGTCCCGGAAGTCCGGGATGATGCGCTCCAGCGCGTCCGCATACAGGATGGCGCCCTGCACGTTCTTCGAGCCCGGGTACTCGCCCCGCTCGATCTGCAGCACCTTCAGGCCGGCCTTGGCCATGGTGTAGGCCGCGGCGTTCCCCGAAGGACCGGCCCCGACGACGATGGCATCGAATTGCTTGTTCACGTTCACGTCCGTTCTCCTGAGGTCGCGTCGAGGAAGATCAGGCCACCTTGCGCACGCGCTGGGCGAGGTGGGCCTGGAAGGCCTGGGTCAGGGCCGGCAAGACCTGCATGGCGTTGCCGACGATGCCGTAATGGGCGAAGTCGAAGATCGGGGCATTCGGATCGGTGTTGATGGCCACGATGACGTCGCTGGCCTCCATGCCCACGCGGTGCTGGATGGCCCCGCTGATGCCGGCGGCGATGTACAGCTTGGGGCGCACCGTCTTGCCCGTCTGACCCACCTGGCGGTCGGCCTCGACCCAGCCTGCCTGCACACAGGGGCGGGTGGCCCCCACTTCGCCACCCAGCACGCGGGCCAGGTCGAACACAAGCTTGAAGTTGTCCGGGTTCTTCAAGCCCTTGCCACCGCTGACGATCACATCGGCATAGGGCAGGTTGATCCGGTTGCTGTGGGCGTCGGCGATGAAGTCGAGCAGCTTGGTGACGATGCCGGTCTCGATCAGGTCGAGGGTGTCTTCGCTGGTGGTGCCCACGCGCGTCTCGTCGGCGCGCGGCATCGCCATCACGCGGGGGCGCACGGTGGCCATCTGCGGCCGGTAGGCCAGGGTCATGATCGTGCAAAGGAGCGAGCCGCCAAAGGTGGGCCGTGTGGCAGCGAGGGCGCGTGTGTTGGGGTCGATGGCCAACTCGGTGCAGTCGGCCGTCAGGCCGGTCAGCAGGGTGGTGGCCACCGAGCCGGCCAGATCACGGCCCTGCGACGTGGCACCCAGCAGCACGATCTCGGGCTTGTACTTGTTGACCAGATCGGTCAGGCCTTTGGTGAAAGGCTCGTTGCGGTAGCCGTTGAGCACCGGGTCGCGCATGATGTAGACATGGTCGGCACCGAAGGTGAACGCTTCGCGGGCGAAGGCGTCGAGCGGCTCGTCGGGACCGCCCAGCACCACGCCGCACAGGGGCGAACCCAACTGATCGGCCAGCTTGCGGCCTTCTCCCAGCAACTCCCACGACACGCTGTGCACGTGACCACGTTCGTGCTCGATGAACACCCACACGCCCTTGTAGGCCTTGAGTTCCTCCGACAGTTCCAGGTTGCGTCCGCGTCCGGCGGGCTTCAGGGCAGGTTTGGCTTCGCTCATGGTAGGGCTCCGGTACAGAGGTGGCGCAATGGGCTCAGGCGCTGAGCTTGTCGACCAGGTCCTGCTCCAGCGTGGGATGGACGGTGAAGATCGACTGGAGCAGATTCAGGGAGATGTCCCGCAGCGACGAGCTCTCCACGGTCATCATCTCGGCCTTCTGGGCACGGGGCGTCGGCCCGAACACCCGGCTCACGACCGTCGGCGAGCCCTTCAGGCCGATCTTGGTGACGTCTTCGATGCCGGCGTCATCCTTGTTCCACTTGCGCACCTGGCAGGCCGCGGCATGGATCATCATCGGCAGCGATGCAAAGCGCATCTCGTTCGTGTTCTCCAGCATGGTGATGAGGCAGGGCAGGGCCGTCCGCAGCACCTGCACGCCCCCTTCGCCGCGACGTTCCACGGTGATCGTGCCTTTCTCCAGATCGGTCTCCACGATGCGCGACACATAGGTCAGCAGTTGCAGGCCCAGCCGCTTCGCGATGCCGGGGCCCACCTGCGCGGTGTCGCCATCGATCGTCTGCTTGCCGGTGAAGACCATGTCCACCTTCTGCTCGCTGCCGATCTTGCGGATGGCCGAGGCCAGCGCATACGACGTGGCCAGGGTGTCGGCCCCGGCGAAGGCCCGGTCCGTCACGAGGATGGCGTCGTCGGCGCCGAAGCTGATGCATTTGCGCAAGGCTTCCTCGGCCTGCGGCGGGCCCATGCACAGCACGGTGACCTTGCCGCCGAACTGGTCCTTCAGGCGCAGTGCCTCTTCCAGCGAGAACAGGTCATAGGGGTTGACGATGGCCGGAACGCCCTGGCGCATGATGGTGTTGGTGACCGGGTGCACGCGAATCTGTGCGGAATCCGGGACCTGCTTGATGCAGACGACGATGTGCATGCTGGGCTCCTGCTCGGGCAAGGGAATCGGGTTCAGGCGGCGCGCGACGGCACCGTGTAGGACGGCACGCTGCCGCCTTGGGATGGCAGCGTGCCCTTGAGGCTTTGCAAGGTGACGTGCTGGTGTCCGTCGACCTCCTGAAAGACCTTGAAGACCTTTTCCTGTGCCGGGGTCGAGGTCACGAAGTCCTGGTAGGCCTTGACCAGCAGGTCACGGTAGAGGCCATACAGCGCCTGTTCGTTGTCCTCGGGCAGACCGGGCGTCTGGCGGATGTACTGGTAGAAGCGCTTGAGGATGTGCAGTCGGCTGACGTGCACCACCGTGGCCTCGTAGGGCACACCGAAGAAGTCGAGGAAGTCTTCGGCCGAGGACAGCCGTTGCAGCGCAAGCGTGAGGTTTTCCATCATGAGGACACTCCCGATCGTGAGGCGAAGGTTGGTTGGGCACAGGGGTGGCCGTCGACCTCGCAGCTGTGGCAGGCGTCGTCGCCGGTGTGGGTCGGGGCGGCTTGCCCCTTGAGCAACTGCACCTCGGATTCCAGTTCGGCGATGCGGTCCAGCAGGCAGCCGATGGCCTTGCCGACCGGGTCGGGGATGAGGTGATGCTGCAGGTCGATGCGGTCACTGGCCTGGCGGGGCTCGCGCCGGATGACGATGCGTCCGGGGATGCCCACCACCGTGGCGGCATCGGGTACGTTGTCGATCACCACCGAGTTGGCGGCCACCCGTGCGCCGTGGCCCACCGTGATCGGGCCCAGGATCTTGGCCCCTGCGCCCACGACCACACCGTGGCCCAGCGTGGGGTGGCGCTTGCCGGGTTGCCAGGTGGTGCCGCCCAGTGTCACTCCGTGGTAGAGCGTGACGTCGTCACCGATCTCGGCCGTCTCGCCGATCACCACGCAGGCCCCGTGGTCGATGAAAAAGCGGCGTCCGATGCGCGCCCCGGGATGGATGTCCACATTGGTGAGCCAGCGTGCAATGAAGGACAGCAGCCGGGCGCCATAGCGCGCGCCGTGGCGCCAGAGCGCATGGGCCAGCCTGTACAGGGCCACGGCCTGCACACCCG
>JAJUHM010000116.1 GCA_029279925.1 Aquabacterium olei | reverse complement strand
GTTCGCGTCCTTCACGATGGTGGCGGTCACACCCGCCTTCGCCTGGTTGATCTTGTCGCGGATCTTCTCGAGCGAGTCTCCGGCGGCGATGTCGATGTTGACGGCATCGGCGCTGCCCGCATTGAACGTGCTGCCGCCTTCCGCCGTGGTCGACCATGAGCCGAGCTGGATGCTCAGGCGGCCCGTGCCGCCCAGCGCTTCGGTGGCCGATGGCACGGCGGCGTTCGTCACCACGGATTGGGAGGCCGCCAGACGGGAGACGGACACGCTGTAGTTGCCGCTGGCTGCACCGGTGCTGGTCGACACCGTCAGGGCGGTCGTGTCCGATGAGGTGGCCTTCATGCTGCCCCAGAAGCCCGGGTCCAGCATCTTGCGTACGGCGTCCTGAAATCCGGAGACGAGCGACTTGACCTGGCTGTAAGCCGAGATCTTGGTCTGGATCTTCGTCGCCTGTTCCTGCAGACGGCTGATGGGCTGCCGCTCCAGGGCGACCAGCTGCTTGACGATGCCTTCGGCGTCCAGGCCGCTGCCCACCCCCAGAGAAGAGAGGGTGCCAGCCGAGCCGGAGATGGAAGAGGTGGCCATGGCGCTGATCCTTCAAAGACAGGCGAGTGACACCGCGGGCGCGCAGTGCTGCTCAGGGAGTTGTCGGCTGGGGAGCGCTGAACTTGAGCGAGGCGGCGAAGCCGGGATCAGCCTTGCAGCAGCTTCAGAACCTGCTGCGGCAGCTGGTTGGCCTGCGCCACCATCGCGTTGCCGGCCTGCTGCAGGATCTGCGCACGCGACAGATTGGCGGTTTCCGCCGCAAAGTCGGCATCCATGATGCGACCGCGTGCGGCAGACTGGTTCTCGACGTTGACCTGCAGGTTGGAGATCACGGCTTCGAAGCGGTTCTGGGCGGCACCGAAGCTGGCTCGGTTGTCGTTGATGCGGTTGAGGGCTTCGTCGATGACGTTGATGGCGGCATCGATGTCGGTGCCCGAGACCGGGGTACTGCCATCATCCTGGAAGCCGCCAATGGCGATGCCGTTGGGGCCGTTGGTCGCATCTGCGAAGCCCAGCACCGCAGTCTGCAGCACAGCTGCATCCGAGAGGGCCGCGCGGACGGCGGGGTCGGTCGACGAGGCGTCGGCCTTGTTCGCGTCAGCGGCGCCCGTGCCGAACAGGTCCACGCCATCCATCGTGATCCGGTCGTCGCCCGTGGTGCCCGCTCCGACCTGGAAGTCCAGTGCGCCACTGGTTCCGTCGAACAGCTTCTTGCCGTTGAAGGAGGTGCCGTTGATGGTGCGGCCGATTTCGGCCTGCAAAGCGAGGAATTCCTTCTGCAGGTTGGCGCGGTCGCCGGTGCTGTTGGTGGCGTTGCGTGACTGCACGGCCAGTTCCCGCATGCGCTGCAGGTTGTCGCCGATCTTGCCCAGTGCCCCTTCAGCGGTTTGCGACATCGAGATCGCGTCGTTGGCGTTGCGCACGGCCACGTTCATCCCGCGGATCTGGCTGTTCATCCGCTCGGCAATGGCCAGGCCGGCGGCGTCGTCCTTGGCCGAGTTGACCCGCATGCCGGAGGACAGCCGTTGCATCGACACGGCCAGCGAGGTCTGCGAGGAATTCAGGTTACGTTGCGCATTGAGCGACACGATGTTGGTATTGATCGTCTGGGGCATGATGCACTCCTACAAATGTTCATGACGTCCGATCACCCGATCGGTCAGCCTACGCAGGCCTGAAAACGCAATGACGTTGTGGTGACCTGTTGAGCACAAGTATTCGGTTGAACAGCCCTGCGAGCTCCCCGGAAAAGCGGGGCAAAAAGTGTCCTAATGCAAAGAGAGAAGCCGCGCTCCGGTGCTTCCGGGGCGCGGCTTCTCGCGGTGTGGAAAAGGCCGGCGAACTGGCCGTGGGGGCGTGATCAGCGCAGCAGCGACAGGACCTGCTGGGGCAGCTGGTTGGCCTGCGCGATCATCGCGTTGCCAGCCTGCTGCAGGATCTGCGAGCGCGACAGGTTCGCGGTTTCGGTCGCGAAGTCGGCGTCCATGATGCGGCCCCGTGCGGCGGACTGGTTCTCGATGTTCACGTTCAGGTTCGAGATCACGGCCTCCAGACGGTTCTGGGTGGCACCGAAGGTGGCGCGTTGTTCGTTGACGCGGTCCAGGGCCTTGTCGATGACGTTGATGGCGGTGTCGATGTCACCCACAGCGACGTCGGTCGAGCCGTCGTTCATCTTGCCGCCGATCGCCAGACCTTCTGCATCGTCGGACTGGGCGCTGAAGGCGGTGGCCAGCACCACGGCAGCCGTCGAGGTGGTCGGGTCGGTGGCGACCGCGTCCGTCAGGCTGGCCGTGCCGTTCATGTCGACGCCGGTGATGGTGATCTTGTCGTCGCCGGTGGTGTTGGCGCCGACCTGGATGGCCAGGTCACCGCTGGAGCCATTGAGCAGCTTGGTGCCGTTGAACGAGGTGTTGCTGACCGTGCGCTTGATCTCGTCTTGCAGCTCCTTGAATTCCTTTTGCAGGTTGGCGCGGTCGCCGGTGCTGTTGGTCGCGTTACGCGATTGCACGGCCAGTTCACGCATGCGCTGCAGGTTGTCGCCGATCTTGCCCAGCGCGCCTTCAGCGGTCTGAGCCAGCGAGATGCCGTCGTTGGCGTTGCGCACAGCGACGTTCATGCCGCGCACTTGAGAGCTCATGCGCTCGGCGATGGCCAGGCCGGCGGCATCGTCCTTGGCCGAGTTCACGCGCAGACCCGACGACAGACGCTGCATCGAGGTGGCGAGAGAAGACTGGGCCGAAGACATGTTGCGCTGGGCGTTGAGCGAAACGATGTTGGTGTTGATGGTTTGCGGCATGGTGAAACTCCTGAAGCTGCAATGACGACCGGCGACTGCGCCGTAAGGTTTGGCTTTGTGGTGGGTTGTGACACCCGCCTTGCCCGACGCTAGTCAACCTGTGCACCTGTGAAGCCATGGGCGTCGAGGGTGGGTCGGCTAACCGGACCGCGATGCTGTGTCAAGCACCGTTGATTCAGTTTTCGACCGCTGCAGCCACTACTTGAGTGACTTTTTTCGCGCTATTTGCGGCTTCTGTTCGTCGACTTCGTGCAAGACGAAGAAACCTTATCGGCGCCCACCGGAGCGACTTGAGACCGCGTTGGTCGATTTCAGGCGTTCCGCCAGATCCCGGTAATACGCCGCAGGTTCCGCCTGTCCCAGGCTCTCATGGAAGATCATCAGGTTGTGTGCTGCCAGATGGGAACCGCGTCCCGCGACGCTGCCCTCGAGGTCCAGTGTGTCTCCAAGTTCCAGGCAGCGCTGCCAGCTGGACTCGATCACCGGCAGGATGACCGACGCCTCGCTGGGCGCCGCAACGGCCTGGCTCAGCAACAGATCCCCCAGGGTGAAGAAGAAGTCGGCCGAGTGCATCCAGTGGGGCATCTCCTGTTCTGCGAGGGCCAGGGCATCGGCCAGTGCGCCCACCTGCTTCATGACGAAGAGATGCCGGATCAACAGATCGTGCCGCCAGGGTGCGCCGGGATCGCAGCGTGCCCAGGCCTGCACATAGGCAGCGTTGGCGGCCTCGAACCGATCGTGGACCTCATGGTCCTTGCCAGCCTGATACAGCAGGTAGGCGTTGTCCGGCTCGCTCTGCAACGCACGCTGAAGAATCAGGGCATTGCGGTTCCCTTTGTGGTCCATCGCAGCGCGTTCATAGCCATCGTGGCCCAGCGTGACCGGCAGGCGGACAACGGGCAGGGCATGACGTGGTTGTTCATGGATGAGACCCTCATACTGGATGCCGCGTGGCAGCACCCGAGAGATCCAGCTGCCCGCATGGGCCGACTCCCCTGAAGTCGAGGTGTCGAACGAACTGTTCACAAACAGCGCTCCCACGGCATCGGGCGGTCGTTGTCGCAGTCCGGCCAGGGCCTCGCCGCCGCTGTCCAGCCACTCATCGGCGTCGACCACGATGTTCCAGTCAGCCTGACTGTGCGCCAGTGCGGCATTGCGCGCCGCGGAGAAGTCGTCCACCCACTGGAAATGGTGCACTTCGGCGCCTGCCGCAGCCGCCCGTGCCGGGGTGTCGTCTTCCGAGCCGGTGTCCAGCACGATCATCTGATCCACCCAGGGCCGAAGGCTGTTCAGGCATCGCTCGATGCAGTGCGCTTCATTGCGGGCAATGAGGACCAGGGCGGTTCTGTACATGGAATGTGTCTTGCAAAAGCAGGATTGATCACGGCTTGTCCATCCAGCATTCCATACTATGGTGTGCGCACCGTCAGCAAAGTGAAAAAAGATGGACCAGCCGTCAAGTGATCGAGGATTGGTGTGGGTCTGCGCCCGCAATGCCGCGCCATATGTCGAGCGATGCGTGCGCAGCCTCGCGGCGCAACAGGACGCGGCGTTCGACGTGCTCTTCGTGGACGATGCCTCCAGCGATGACACCGCGGGCCTGGCCGAGCGTGCGCTGGCTGCCAGCCTGCCAGGCCGACACCGGGTCGTGCGCAGCCCGGAGCAGCGGGGCAAGGCCCGGCATGCCTTCGAGCTGCTGCGTGGCGCCACGGGCTACACCTGGATCGCCGTGGTCGACGGGGATGACGCGCTGATCGATCCCGACGCCCTTCACGCCATCGCCCGGGCCTATCAGGACGGCTTCGATGTGGTGTGGACGGACTTCGAAACCGACACCGGCGTGGCGGGCGGCAATGGGCCGCTGGATCCGTTCGACTCTCCTCGGCGTCAGGGCTGGGCCAGCAGCCACCTCTTCAGCTTCCGACAGTTGCTGATCCAGCGTGTGCCGGATTCCTATTTCAAGGACGAGTCCGGCGCCTGGCTGGATTGCGCATGCGACATGGCGATCGCCTACCCCGTGCTGGATCAGACCCGCAGGTACCTGTTCCTGCCTCGCGCCGCCTACCGCTACACCACCACAAACCCCTTGTCACACCACGCTGGACATGGCGGCCTGAGCTCGCCCCGACAGCGCGAGCGTGCCGAGTGGGTGCGCAGTCAGGCGCCCTTGCCCTGCTGGCGGCCGGTGCATGAGCACCGCCCCTCGATGGACCACGGGCTGGGTGTGAAGCTGCATCAGATGCACGTGTCCACTGCGCAGTGTTTTGCCCGGCTCGACGCGCTGGAGCGGCAGGTGGCGCAGATGCCCTTCCGTCAGCTTGCGCTGGAGCGCCTGGTCCAGCGCGAGCACATCCCCTTGGCCTGGCTGGCCCAGCTGGGCGGATGGGCGCTGGACGTCGGCATGCTGAATCATCTGGCAGACACGCTGGATGGATACCGTCAGCCACGCGTCCTCGAATTCGGTTCAGGGCGGGGATCGCGGGTTCTGGGCAAGCTGGTAGCGGCCCGTGGCGGCACCCTCACCAGCGTCGAGCACGACGCGGACTGGGCCGCCAGCACAGCCGACGCGATCCGTGCCCATGCCCTGGGTGACCACGCCCGCGTCGTGCACTGTCCGCTGGTGGAGACATCGTGCTTCGGGCACACCACCCGGTTCTACGACATGGGCTTCCTGTCCCCCGACGAGCGGTTCGACGTCGTCGTCGTCGATGGCCCGCCCGAGGCCACGGGCCCGTTCGCGCGCCTGCCTGCCTTGCCCGCCATTGCGGGGCATCTGTCGCTCCAGGGCTTCCACCTCTATCTGGATGACTTCGACCGTGAGCAGGAGCAGGCCATCGCCCGGTGGTGGCTGGAGATGGCGCCAGAACTGAAGGCCGAAACGCTCGTGTTCGACAAGATGGTCTGCGAACTCACGCCGCGGGCGTGACGCCGCGGGTGACTCAGAACACCCGGTTCCCCGTCACCCGTTCGTGCTCCTTCACCGCAAACCGATCCGTCATCCCTGCGATGTAATCCGCCACCGCCCGGTGCAGGTCTTCCCGCGTCGCATAGTCGGCCGGCATCGCCTTCGGATCGGCCACGTAGGCCTGGAACAGCTCGGTGATCACCCGCCGGCCTTTGGCCGTCATCTCGTTGACTTGTGGATGCCGGTACAGCTCCTTGAACAGGAAGCGCTTGAGCTGCGTGCTGGCCTCGCGCATGGGCGCGCTGAAGCGCACCAGCGGCGGGCAACGCCGCGCCTCGTCGGCCGTCACCGGCAGGTGCTCGGCAATCTGTGCGCGCGTCGCGTCGATCACGTCGTACACCTGCTGTGACAGCATCCGGCGGATGGTGTCGAACAGCAGGCGCCGGCCCTTGGCGTGCGGGAACTCGCTCAGCGTCTCGTCGCGGAAGCGCACGAACAGCGGCACGGCTTCCAGTTGCTCCATCGTGATCAGGCCCGAGCGCACGCCGTCGTCGATGTCGTGCGCGTTGTAAGCGATCTCGTCGGCCAGGTTGCACAGCTGCGCCTCCAGGCTGGGCTGATGGCCCTTGATGAAGCGCCGGCCCACGCCGCCCGGCTCGTGCTTTTCCAGCGCCTCCGCGTGCGCACGCGAGCAGTGCTTGAGAATGCCCTCGCGCGTCTCGAAGCTCAGGTTCAGGCCGTCGTAGCCCAGGTAGCGCTCTTCCAGCTTGTCCACCACCCGCAGCGACTGCAGGTTGTGCTCGAAGCCGCCGTGGCCCTGCATGCAGGCATTCAGCGCGTCCTGGCCCGCATGGCCGAACGGCGTGTGGCCCAGGTCGTGCGCCAGCGCAATGGCTTCCACCAGGTCTTCATTGAGGCCCAGCGACCGCGCCACCGAGCGACCCAGCTGTGCCACCTCCAGCGAGTGCGTCAGCCGCGTGCGGAACAGGTCGCCCTCGTGGTTCAGGAACACCTGCGTCTTGTAAACGAGCCGCCGGAACGCCGTGCTGTGCACGATGCGGTCGCGGTCGCGCTGGAAATCGCTGCGCGTCGGGGCCGCCGGCTCGGGGTGGCGACGCCCCTTGGTCTGCTCAGGATGACTGGCGTAAGGGGCTAACCACATGGTGTCTCGTTTCCGGTGGTGTCAGCGGGTGTGGGTGGCGATCACATCGCGTACCAGGGCGTCCGGCGCCCCGCGCATGCCTGCCTGTCCCAGCGGGCCGATCACCACGAAGCGGATCTCGCCGCCCTCGGCCTTCTTGTCGACCTGCATCAGCTCGATGTAGCGGTCGGCGCCCAGATCGGGGCCCCGGGTCGGCAGCCCGGCCCGTTTGATCAGCGCGATGATGCGGTGGGCCGTGGCCGTGTCGATCAGGCCCAGGCGGGCCGACAGGTCGGCGGCCATCACCATGCCGCAGCCCACGGCCTCGCCGTGCAGCCATTCGCCATAGCCCAGCCCCGCCTCGATGGCGTGGCCGAAGGTGTGGCCGTAGTTCAGGATGGCGCGCAGGCCGGCTTCCTTCTCGTCCTGGCCCACCACCCAGGCCTTGATCTGACACGAGCGCTGCACCGCGTACTTCAGCGCCTGGCGGTCACGGGCCAGCAGGGCGTCCAGGTTGTCTTCCAGCCAGCCCAGGAAGGCGGCATCGGCAATCGGGCCATACTTGATCACCTCGGCCAGGCCGGCCAGCAGCTCGCGCTGCGGCAGGGTGTCGAGCGTGCTCATGTCGCACACCACACGCAGCGGCTGGTAGAACGCGCCGATCATGTTCTTGCCGGCGGGGTGGTTGATGGCGGTCTTGCCGCCCACGCTCGAATCCACCTGGGCCAGCAGCGTGGTGGGCACCTGCACGAAGGGCACGCCGCGCATGTAGCAGGCCGCGGCAAAGCCCGTCATGTCGCCGATCACGCCGCCGCCCAGCGCGTACAGCACCGTCTTGCGGTCGGCGGCTTCTTCCAGCAGGCGGGTGAACACCTGGTTCAACGCCGGCCAGTCCTTGTATTGCTCGCCGTCGGGCAGTTCGATGTCGAGCACCTGCTTGTGCAGCGGGGCGATGGCCGCGCGCAGCCTGGCGGTGTAGAGCGGCCCCACCGTGGTGTTGGTGACGATCAGCGCCTTGGTGGACTTGGGCAAGCCCGCAAACGTCGTCGGGTCGTCCAGCAGGCCCTCGCCGATCAGGATGTCGTAGCTCCGGTCGCCCAGGTCGATGGCCACATTGGCCGTGCCGGCGGGGGCGGGAGAGGCGGGGGGCAGGTGCGTGGATGCCATGAACGCGGTCGTCGGTGTCAGCGGGTGGTCGAACAGTCTGTTCAAGCGCCCCGAACCTCGCGGAAGTTCGGTCCCGGCCGCGACGCAGGGGGCATCTGGAAAGGAAAGGGTGACGAGCCTTGACCTGGCACTGTTGGCTAACGGTTGGGGCTGCTTCGTTCCCGACCTGACCCGGTTGGCCGCGCCCCCATGCAGGGAGGCCCGTCACCGCGGATTGTAAGCGATCCGTCGCGCCTGCCCGTGGCGGGTGTGGTGTCCTTGTGCACGGGAAGGCCTCTGCGGTCGCCGCCTCTAGGCCACCACGATGGCCTCAGTAGTGCGGCGGCAGCTCGTCGCGCAGGCTGCGGAAGGCAGGCGGTGCGCCCTCGTCGGTCTGCTCCCGCAGACGGCGCACCTCGTGCAGCAGCAGGTCGATGTGGGCCTGCTGCCGGGCGACCACGGTGTTCAGGCTGTCGACCAGGTCTTCCAGGTAGACGGCCTTGATCTCCAGCGATTCAAGCCGGGCGGCCGTCTCGGCCTCCCGGGGCGTGGGCGTGTCAGGCATGCGCTCAGCGCAGCTGCAGCTCGTCGGCGCCGTAGGTCACGCCCAGCGGCTCGATGACGACCTGCTTGGGGCCTTCTTCCACGCGGCCGGCCACCAGGGCCGGGATGCCCAGCGACTGGGCCACGGCCACCACGCGCTCGGCCTGGTCGGCGGCCACGTACAGCGCAAAGCCGGCGCCCATGTTCAGCGTGCCGTAGGCTTCGTGGTCGTCCAGGCCGCACTCCTTCTGCATGAAGGCCAGCACGGGCGTCTTCTCGGGCAGGGCGGTGATGCGGTAGGTCAGCGCCTTCGGGTGGCGCAGCAGCTTGCGCCAGCCGTGGCCGGTCACGTTCGCGCAGTAGTGCGGAATGATGCCTTCCTTGGCCAGCGCTTCCGTCACGGGCGAATACAGCACCGTGGGGGCCAGCAGGGCTTCGCCATAGGTCTGGCCGTTGCCGATGTCGGTCAGGTAGCCCTGCGGCAGGCGCTCGGCCAGCTTGCGGGCCAGCGACAGGCCGTTGGCGTGGATGCCACTGGAGGCCAGCAGGACGATGGCGTCGCCGGCTTCCAGCTTGTCGCCCACCGACAGGCGCTCCTTGGGGCTGATGATGCCGGTGCACGAGGCGGCCAGGTCGACGCGGCCATCGGCCACGATGCCGGCCAGCGCGGGGGTTTCACCGCCGCCCCAGGCCACGTTGCACACCTCACAGGCCTTCTTCCAGCCGGCCACCAGCGCGTTGGCGCGCACCTTGTCGCCGAACCAGTCCGAACCGCCCGCGGCCCAGTACGCCTGCACCACCAGCGGCGTGGCACCCACGGTGATCAGG
>JAJUHM010000115.1 GCA_029279925.1 Aquabacterium olei | reverse complement strand
ATGCGAGCGGCAAGCCGGCCCAGTCGGGCCGCGGTGGCCCGCCCATGTTCTGACATGGGGCCGACCATGGGCAAGGCATTGTTGGAGGTGCAAGACCTCTGGCGCGAGTTCCCGTCGGGCGATGGCACGGTGGCGGTGCTCAAAGGCATCGACCTGCGCATCGAGGCCGGGGAGATGGTCGCCATCATGGGCGCCTCGGGGTCGGGCAAGTCGACCTTGATGAACATCCTGGGATGCCTGGACCGCCCGACACGCGGGTCGTACGAGGTGGCAGGGCAGTCGACCGCGGCCCTCGAGCCGGATGAACTGGCGCGCCTGCGCCGCGAGCATTTCGGCTTCATCTTCCAGCGCTATCACCTGATGGGCGACCTGACGGCCGAGGGCAACGTCGAGATCCCCGCCATCTACGCGGGCATGCCGCCCGCAGAGCGCCATGCGCGAGCGCAGGCCCTGTTGCAGCGACTGGGGTTGGGCGAGCGGACAGGACACCGTCCGGGGCAGCTGTCGGGTGGCCAGCAGCAGCGTGTCAGCATCGCGCGGGCGCTGATGAACGGCGGCGACGTCATCCTGGCCGACGAGCCCACCGGGGCACTCGACAGCGCCAGTGGCGCCGAGGTCATGCGCATCCTGCGCGAACTGCATGCCGACGGTCACACCATCATCCTGGTGACGCACGATGCCCAGGTGGCCAGCCACGCCCAGCGCATCATCGAGATCAGCGATGGCCGCATCGTGGCCGACCGTCGGCAAGGCGAGGCCGCGCCGGTGCCCGCCGCGCCACCCGCGCGCGACCGGGCTGCCGGATCGTGGCTGCACGCCCACTGGGACCGCCTGGCCGAGGCCTTCACCATGGCCCTGCGCGCCATGGCGGGCCACCGCCTTCGCACACTGCTGACCATGCTCGGCATCGTCATCGGCATCGCGTCGGTGGTGTCGGTGGTCGCGCTGGGGCAGGGTTCGCGCGAGCGCATCCTCAAGGACATCAGTGCGATGGGCACCAACACCATCGACATCTTTCCGGGGCGCAACTTCGGCGATCGGCGCGCGGCCACCATCCGTACCCTGGTGCCCGCCGATGCCCAGGCCCTGGCGCGTCTGAGCTATGTCGACAGCGTGAGCCCCAACGTCAGCACGAGCGTGACCAGCCGACGCGGCAACATCGAGGCCACGGCCACCGTGTCGGGTGTCAGCGAATCGTTTTTCCGCGTCAAGGGCTACACGCTGGCCGACGGACAGGGCTTCGACGCCAGCAGCGTGGCCCGTCTGGGGCAGGAGGCGGTGATCGACCCGAACACCCGCCGGGCGCTGTTCTCGCCCGGCGAGGAGGCAGTCGGCCAGGTCATCTTCCTGGGCAGTGTGCCGGTACGCGTGATCGGCGTGACCGCGCCGCTGGAGTCGGCCATGGGCAGCAGCGATGCGCTCAACATCTGGGTGCCCTACACCACGGCGATGAAGCGCATGCTGGGGCAGGATCACCTGCGCAACATCACCGTGCGCATCAGCGACCAGGTGCCGAGTGCCGCAGCCGAGCAAGGCATCGTGGCCCTGCTGATGCAGCGCCATGGCGTGCAGGACTTCTTCACGCGCAACAGCGACAGCATCCGGCAGACCATCGACAACGCCACGCAGACCATGACGCTGCTCGTCTCGGCCATTGCGCTGATCTCGCTGGTCGTGGGCGGCATCGGGGTGATGAACATCATGCTGGTGTCGGTCACCGAGCGCACGCAGGAGATCGGGGTGCGCATGGCGGTCGGGGCGCGTCAGAGCGACATCCTGCGCCAGTTCCTGATCGAGGCCGTGCTGGTGTGCCTGATCGGCGGGGTGCTGGGCATCGGCATCGCGTTGCTGATCGGCGAGGTCTTCGACCGTCTGGGCGGCAACTTCAGCATGGTCTACTCCACCGCATCGATCGTGGCGGCATTCGGCGTGTCGACGCTGATCGGTGTGGTGTTCGGTTTCCTGCCTGCGCTCAACGCGGCCCGGCTCGATCCGGTCGTGGCGCTCGCCCGACAATGAAGGGCTCGCCGCCATGTCGCCTTCTCTTTTGCCGCCCCCGTCCGCCTGGCCTCTTGCATTTCAGCCATTCATGATGAACCGCGCATCACGATCCTTTTCCCTCAGCCTGACGGCCGTGACACTGGCCGTGCTGAGCGGGTGTGCCACCTACCGCGGCGCCCCCGAGGTGCCGCCGGTGCAGCAGCCCGCGGCCTACCAGCAAGCGCAGGGCGCGCAGCAAGGCGAGGTCCGCCCCTCGCCGTGGTGGCAGGACATGAACGACCCGCTGCTGGTGCGCCTGATCGACGAAGCGCTGGCCCGCAACAACAACCTGGCGCAGGCCACCTTGAGGGTGCGGCGTGCACAGCTGGTGGCGGGCAACGCGGCCAGTGCGCAACTGCCCACCGTGGCGGTGCGCGCTTCCACCCAGGGCAGTCGGCAACTGGACGGCGATGGCAACCTGACCCGCACCAGTGCGCTGACGGGCAGTGTGAGCTGGGAGCTGGATCTGTGGGGGCGACTGGCGGCCGCACGCCAGGCCTCGGAATGGGAGGCGATGGCCACGGCCCAGGACCGGCAGGCCACGGCCCAGGCGCTGGTGGCCACCACGGCCCGGACCTACTGGCAGGTGGCCTACCTGAACCAGCGCGTGGCCGCGAGCCAGGCGAGCATCGACTACGCCCGGCAGACGCTGAGGCTGGTGGAGGCCCAGGCCCGGGCCGGCGCTGCATCGGGGTTGGAGCTGGCCCAGGCCCGCCAGACCCTGGCGGCCCAGGAGGCCGCGCACACGCAGTGGCTGCAGCAGCGGGTCGAGGCGCGCAACGCGCTGGCCATCCTCTTTGACGGCCCGCCCGGTGTGGCCATGGAGGAAAGCCAGTTGCTGCCCGAAGGGCCCTTGCCCGAGGTGCCAGCGGGCCTGCCTGCGTCGTTGCTGACCCGCAGGCCGGACGTCCAGGCGGCCGAGTGGCGGCTCAAGTCGGCCTACGCGACGGTGGACGCGGTCCGCGCGGCTGCCTACCCGGTGCTCACGCTGACCGGCAGCGTGGGCACCGCCACGACGGCCTTGTCCAAGGTGCTGACCGATCCCGTCGGCACCTTGGGGGCCGGCCTGACGCTGCCTTTTGTGCAGTGGCGCGATGTGCGCCGCAACACGGCCATCTCCCAGGCAGATTACGAGCTGAGCGTGCTGAGCTACCGCCAGGCCTGGTATACCGCGCTGAGCGAGGTCGAGAACGCCTTGTCGGCGCGGCGACAGTTCGAGGGCCAGGGGGCGCGCCTGTCCGAAGCGGTCGAGGCGGCCCGCCAGGCCGAGCGCCTCAGCGAGATCCGCTACCGCAGCGGCGCGGTGCCGCTCAAGACCTGGCTGGACGCCCAGGAAACCCGCAGGGCAGCCGAGAACAACCTGGCGCTGAACCGCTACAACAGGCTGTCGGCCCTGGCCACCCTCTATCAGGTCCTGGGCGGTGACACGGGGCGTGAGGGCGTGTAGGCTTCGCGCCCATGATCATCGTTCACCACCTCGAAACCTCCCGTTCGCAGCGCGTGCTGTGGTTGCTCGAAGAGCTCGGTCTGCCGTATGAGATCAAGCTGTACAAGCGCGATCCTCGTACCCGGCTCGCGCCGGCCGAACTCAAGCGCGTGCATCCGCTGGGCAAGTCGCCCGTCATCACCGATGGCGACCGGGTCGTGGCCGAATCCGGGGCCATCCTCGAGTACCTCGCCGAAAGCCACGGCGATCGGGCTCAGGGTGAGCTCGCCGGCCTCGTGCCGGCTCGGGGCACGGAAGCGCACCATCAGGCCCGCTTCTGGATGCACTATGCCGAGGGCTCGCTGATGAACTGGCTGGTGATGAAGCTGGTGTTCATGACCATCCCGACCCAGCCGATGCCGTTCTTCGTGCGGCCCATCGCCCGTCAGCTGTGCCAGCAGGTCCAGGCCAAGTTGATCGACCCCAACCTGGCATCGGCGTCCGCCTTCATCGAGGACCATCTCTCCCGCCATCCCTGGTTTGCCGGTGAGCAGATCAGCCTGGCCGATTTCCAGATGAGCTTTGCGGTGGCGGCCCTGCTGTCGCGCAACCCGGCGCCGGCACCGGCCATGCGGGCCTGGCTGGCGCGGGTCGAGGCCCGTGCGGCCTATCAGCGCGCCGTGGCGAAGGGCGGGCCGGTCATCATGTCGGCGTGACACCGGCGGTGGCGTCGGGCGGACCACTCGGTTTGCTGTGACTGAACTGCTGACGCAGCGCCGACAGGAAGGTGCGCGCAGGCAGAGACAGGCTGCGGTCGCTGCGCCACACCACGTGCCACATTCGCCGGATCGGCAGCCCTGAGACCTTCAGTTCGACCAGGCCTTGTGTGGCCGGGTCGGGGCCGAGCGTGTGACGCGACAGGATGGCCAGCCCCAGTCCGGCCGCGACCGCATGCTTGATCGCCTCGTTGCTGCCGAGCGCCAGCCGGGCGGGCCAGCTCACCCCCTGGGCAGCCAGATACTGGTCCGTGGCCTGCCGGGTGCCGGAGCCGGGTTCGCGTGTCAGGCGGGCCTCTTTGATGACCTGATTCAAGCGCAGGCGGCTGCGCTGCGCCAGGGGGTGGCCAGCCGGTGCAATCAGCACCAGGGGGTTCTCCAGAAAGGGCCAGCGTTCCAGCGCCAGGTCGGCGGGTGGCAGCATCATCACCGCCAGCTCCACCTCGCCGCGTGCCAGATGCTGGATCACGGCGTCGCGGTTTTCGACGGCGAGGTCGATGCGCAGCCCGGGGTACTGCCGCGCAAAGGGGCCGAGCAGGTCAGGGATGAAGTACTCGGTGGTCGTGACGGCCGCCAGCTTCAGTCGCCCCTTCTGCAAACCCTGCATCGCCAGGGCGTCTTCCTCGAAGCGGCGCCAGCGCGCGAAGAGGTCCCGCACGGTCTCGGCCAGCAGCTCGCCATGCGGCGTGAGCCGCACGCCGCGTCCTTCCGGCTCCAGCAGGTGCAGGTTCAAGGCCTGTGCCAGCTCCTTGAGTTGGGTGGACACGGTGGGTTGGGCCAGGTGCAGGGCCTCTGCGGCCTTGCCGATGCCACCCAGGCGGGCCACCGCCTCGAAGCTGCGGAGCTGTTGCAGGCTGGCGCGGGGCAGTCGCAGGGTATTCATTCTTTGATCGGATGCAAACCATCGAAAAAGATCACTTTATCTGATTGGAGCTCCTGCGTATGCTTGCAAGTTTCGTCCAGAAGATCCAATTCATTCATGCTCCGCAAGAACCCATCCGGTGATCTGCCCCAGGTGCACGAGTCGGCCTATGTCGACCACACGGCCATCCTGTGCGGCAAGGTCATCGTCCATGAAAACGTCTTCATCGGACCTTACGCCGTGATCCGCGCCGACGAAGTCGACGGCAGCGGCGAGATGGAGCCGATCGTCATCGGCGCCCACTCCAACATCCAGGACGGCGTGGTGATCCACTCGAAGTCGGGCGCGGCCGTGACCATCGGTGAGCGCACCTCGATCGCACACCGCGCCATCGTGCACGGCCCCTGCGAGGTCGGCGACGGCGCCTTCATCGGCTTCAACAGCGTGCTGTTCAACTGCCGCATCGGCGCGGGCTGCGTGGTGCGGCACAACGCGGTGGTCGATGGCATTGACCTGCCGGCCGGCTTCTACGTGCCGTCCACCGAGCGCATCGGCCCCAGCACCAAGCTCGAGGACATTCCTCGCGTCAGTGTGGCGGCGTCCGAGTTCTCCGAGGACGTGGCGCGCACGAACAACGAACTCGTTCAGGGCTACAAGCGGCTGGCCAACGAGTTCTGAGCGCGCATCCCCGCTCGGAGACGGGGCAGTCTGCCGTGAGGCAGGCCACCCGTGCGACACTGCAGGCATGGCTGAACTCCATGACGTTACCCGGGTGCCCAGCGCGTTGCGGGTACACCAGTTTCACGGGCTGCAGGCCGGCCCGAAACTCATCGTGCTGGGTGCCGTGCACGGCAATGAAACGTGCGGCACGCAGGCCATCGAAGCCTTGCTGCCGGAGCTGGACAGTGGGCGTCTGCAATTGACACGCGGGTGCCTGACGCTGGTGCCGGTGACCAATCCGCTGGCTTACCGGCAAGGCACGCGTCAGGGCGAGCGCAACCTCAACCGCCGTTTGCGGCCGGAGCCCGACCCACGCGAGTTCGAGGACCGCATTGCCAACGTCCTGTGCCCTTTGCTGGCGGCCCACGATGTGCTCCTCGATCTGCACTCCTTCCACACGCCCGGCGAGCCGTTCGCCATGCTGGGCCCGGAGAACAACACCGGCCCGCTGGAGCCCTTTGCCCATGCCGACGCGGAGGCCGCGTGGGCCGCCCACCTGGGGCCCCGCCGGTTCGTCGAGGGGTGGCTGGACACCTATGCTGCCGGCGTGTCGGAGCGGCAGGCCCGCGCCGGGAGCACGGTGCCGGCGGTCGCGCTCGATCCGCAGTACGGGGTGGGCACCACCGAGTACATGCGCTCGGTGGGCGGCTACGGGGTGACCCTGGAATGCGGCGTGCACGGCGACCCTGAGGGCGCTGGGGTCGGCCTGCACGCCATCCGGCAGACGCTGGCGTGGTTCGGGATGGCCGAGGTGCCCCTGGCGCCGCCCGTGGCCGAGCCCGAGGTGATGCGCATTGTGTCCGTCACGGACCGATTGCATGCCGGTGACAGGTTCGCTGAACCATGGCGCAGCTTCGATCCGGTCCGAGCCGGCCAGCCGATCGGTTGGCGGCACGACGGACAGGTGCTGAGCGCGCCCGACGACGGCTGGGTGGTGTTTCCCAACCCCGCGGCCGACGTGGGGCAGGA
This sequence comes from Aquabacterium olei, assembly GCA_029279925.1. Lineage (GTDB taxonomy): Bacteria > Pseudomonadota > Gammaproteobacteria > Burkholderiales > Burkholderiaceae_C > Aquabacterium > Aquabacterium olei_A. The sequence continues at coordinate 2,613 of JAJUHM010000115.1, read as the reverse complement.
GTGGTTCTACTTCGCGCGTCGCAGCGCCCGCAGGCTGCGCTGAACGCGCGCAGGTCAGGCCACGTGCCGCCTGGCGACCATCGCTGCACTGAGGGCGCGGCGCTGGGCGTCGGTCAGCCGGGCGGCGGCCGGGTAGATTTCGGCCTCCTCGGCGTCGGCGTGCGCCGGGTAACGCACGGTCAACTCGCGCAGGGCGGCAGGCACGGGGCCGGGCCCTGATGCCAAGCCATCCCGGACGGCCTCGAGCCATGGGCGGCCCGCCTGCCACAACGCGCCCAGATCGTCGTGCTCGGCCTGAAGGCGTGCCATGCTGGCGTTCACGTTCGGATCGGCCAGCGTCTGCAGTGCCGGAAACAGATCGACGTCCTCGTCGTCATGGTGCAGCGGCGCGGCCAGATCGAAGTAACGCAATACCGAAGCAGCCGCCTCGCGGGCCTCGGCATCGGATCCCTTGCGGGCCACGTGGTCGATCAGGCGTTCGGTCAGGCGCGCGAAGCGGCGCACTTTGTCGTGGCACGCCTCCAGCAGGGCCATGGGGTCGTCGATCTCGGGGGCGAGGGGCTGGAGCAGCGGGCGCATGGTGACGGTGCGGGCCTGCACCCGGCAGGATGCCGGCGCCGGCCCGAGCAGGGGATGACGCGCCATTCTGGCGCACGCGGGGCGCGCAGGCGTGACATCGGTCAACAACCGGGTTACCCCTGAGGCGGTCTGCATCTTGCTTGCCTTCAGGCCGTTGTGCAGTTGGAGTTCGTTTGCATGAGTCAAGACAGTGCCCGCATCGCCCTGGCCGCCCGCATCCACGTGTTGTTGCGCCGCAAGACCGGCCGGGTGACGGACACCGAGTGGATGGCCCAGAACGTGGCCTATGCCTCCGAAGTGGTGCGCCTGTGCCGGGCTGACGGGGATGAAGAACTGGTGGCGCTGGCCGACAAGCTGGACGCGGCCATGCAGCCCTTGCGCCCTCGCGTGGTCCGCCCCGTCGCGCCCGAGCCCTCAGCGACGTCCTGGCCGGACAGCATGCTGGAGGCCGACGCTGGCCGTGAACGCGACCGCAAGGTTGAACAGCGCTACGTCGGACGGCTCAGGGGCTGAGCCCTCGCCGCGCCGGGGCCGGTGGGAGCGCGGCCCCTAAGGGGCCTGGGCCGCCCCACGCATCACGAGGCCGACAGCACCACCAGCGTCTGCCCTGACGTCACACCGCTGCCTTCCTGGCAGCGCACGGACAGCACCGTGCCATCCGTCGTGGCGGGCACCGGGAACTCCATCTTCATGGATTCGACCACCGCCAGGGTCTGGCCTTCGGTCACGGTATCCCCTGGCTGGACCAAGACCTTCCACACATTGCCCGGCACCGGGCTGGCCACTGCCGATGCGCCGTCGGGCAAGGCGTCCTCGGCCGCAGCAGGGGCGGTGTCTGGCTCGCTCAGGCTGCCATCCTGACCGGATGCCTTCCAGCGTTCCCGCTCGTCGTGGAAGGCCTGTCGCTGGGTGGTGCGGAACGCCGCGATCGACTCGGCCTCGTCCTGCAGGAAGCGCCGGTAAGCGCCCAGGCTGAACGTGCCTTCTTCAATGCGCAGCTTCATGCGGCCAGCCGGGAAGTCCCGCCGCATCTGCTGCAGTTCGGCCTCGCTGACGGGATAGAAGCGGATCTGGTCGAAGAAGCGCAGCAGCCACGGCTTGCCGGGTTCGAAGTCGGCCGCGCCCTGGCGGGCGTCGCGCCAGCGGTTCCACATCTGCACGGTGCGGCCGACGAACTGGTAGCCGCCGGGCCCCTCCATGCCATAGACGCACAGGTAGGCACCGCCGATGCCCACGGCGTTCTCGGGTGTCCAGGTGCGGGCCGGGTTGTACTTGGTGGTGACCAGGCGGTGGCGAGGGTCGAGCGGCGTGGCCACCGGGGCACCCAGGTAGACGTCGCCCAGGCCCATGACGAGGTAGCGCGCATCGAACACCGTGCGCTGCACCTGCTCGATGCTGTCCAGCCCGTTGATGCGGCGGATGAACTCGATGTTGCTGGGGCACCAGGGCGCGTCGGGCCGGACCGACTGCATGTACTTGTCGATGGCCTCGCGCGTGGCACTGTCGTCCCACGACAGGGGCAGCCACACGGTGCGACTGGACACTTCCAGGTCGTCCACGGGAGGCAGGCCGTCTTCGGCCGCGTCGATGGCCGCGAGCAGGGCGGTGCGGGTCAGGCGGGCCGGGTCGAAGTGCAGTTGCAGCGAGCGGATGCCCGGCGTCATGTCGATCAGGCCAGCGAGCTCACCGGCATCACGCTGGCGCTGCAGGGCCAGCATCAGCGCATGCACGCGCATGCGCAGTTCGAGGTCGAGCACCAGCGGGCCGAACTCGACGAGCAGGTAGCGGTCGCCCGCCTGGCGGATGCAGCGGGCAGGGCGGTCGCCGCGCGGGCCCCTGGCGGCGTCGCGCCGGTGGAGGATGGGGCTCAGTGTGTGAGCCACCTCGGCGGCCGGGACGCCAGTGGGGAGTGCGGCGAAGCTGGCGGTGGCGTGCGTGCCTGCAGGTGCCGGTGCCGTGGTATCGACCGGGAAGGCCGGTTCCAGCGGTCCGGCCGCAGCCAGGAACGCATCCTGCGCTGCTTGCAGCGTGGCT
>JAJUHM010000114.1 GCA_029279925.1 Aquabacterium olei | reverse complement strand
GGCACGCCGGTTTTGATCATGGTCTGCTTGGCCGTGACCTTGTCGCCCATCATCCGGATGGTTTCCGGGCGTGGGCCGATGAAGGTGAAGCCGGACTGCTCGACGCGCTCGGCGAAGTCGGCGTTTTCCGACAGGAAGCCGTAGCCGGGGTGGATGGCCTCGGCGTCGGTCACTTCCGCGGCCGAGATGATGGCCGGCATGTGCAGGTAGCTCTGCGCCGAAGGGGCCGGGCCGATGCACACGGCCTCGTCGGCCAGCTTCACGTACTTGGCATCGCGGTCGGCTTCGGAGTAGACGACGACCGACTGGATGCCCATCTCGCGGCACGCGCGCTGCACGCGCAACGCGATCTCGCCGCGGTTGGCGATGAGGATCTTCTTGAACATGGGCGCGCCCTTATTCGACGATGAACAGGGGCTGGCCGTATTCGACAGGCTGGCCGTTCTCGACCAGGATCTTGGAGATGACGCCGTCCTTGTCGGACTCGATCTCGTTCATGATCTTCATCGCTTCGATGATGCAGACGGCTTGGCCGGCCTTGACGGTGTCACCGACTTCGGCGAAGGCCTTGGCGCCGGGCGACGAGGCGCGGTAGAAGGTGCCGACCATCGGCGACTTGACCACATGGCCGGTCTCGACCGGGGCGGCCGGCGCGGCTTCGGCGGCCGGGACTGCAGCAGCCGGGGCAGCGGCGGCCGCAGCGGGGGCGGCGGCCACGGCTTGCTGGGCGACCGGCATCGTCATCACCACCGGCTGGGCGCCGGCCTTCACGATGCGGACCTTGCCGTCGGCCTCGGTGATCTCCAGTTCGGACACATTGGATTCCGACACCAGGTCGATCAGGGTTTTCAGTTTGCGCAAGTCCATGTTGGCTCTCTCCAGCAAATGCGTCGGGCGGGGTACGCCCGTGTGTGATGCGTGGTCCGGGGACGGGTTGGGCTCCCGGACGGGTAAAGAAGGTTCAGCCTTGAGGCTGTGCAGGTGGGGCACCCAGGCGGTCCAGGGCGGCGTCCACCGCCAGCCGGTAGCCCGCCGCCCCCAATCCCACGATCACGCCCTCGGCGAGGTCGGAAAAATAGGAGTGGTGTCGGAAGGGCTCGCGCCGGTGGACGTTGGACAGGTGCACTTCGATGAAGGGCAGGGCCACGCCGGCGAAGGCATCGCGCAGGGCCACGCTGGTGTGCGTGAACGCGCCGGGATTGATGACGATGAACTGGGTGCCGTCGGTTCGTGCCGCATGCACGCGGTCGATCAGCACGCCTTCGTGGTTGCTCTGGAACGTGTCCAGCCGGGCACCCCGGGTGGCGGCATGCTCGACCAGTCCGGCGTTGATCTGCTCCAGGGTGGTGGCACCATAGACCTGCGGTTCACGGGTGCCCAGCAGGTTGAGGTTCGGGCCGTGGAGAACAAGAATCTGCATGCTCGGTTGGCCTGCCCCTCGCGTGGTTTTCAAACCACCGTTTGAGGGGCCGGCCAAGAAAATGAAAGTAGGCGGATTTTAGGGGCAAATAAGCGCAAATCAAGTCATTGCAAAGTTCGTGACTTGTGGTAAGCGCGACGCGTTCAACGTGTGGGTTTCAGCGCGGCACCGGGCCCGGTTCACGCCATGGCGCCCGCCCAGGCCGCCAGTTCCTCGTAGTGTGTGGCACCCATCTTGCGCTGACGGATGCGGCCCTGCGCATCGACCAACACCGTGAACGGCAGCCCCCCTGCCGTGTTGCCCAATGAGGCCGCCAAGTCCGTGCCGTCCATGCCGGCCAGGCCGATCGGAAAGCGCACGGGGGTGCGGCCGAGGAATTCTCTCACGGGTGTCGGCCCGTCGATGGCCAGTCCGACCACCTGCCAGCCGCGGGGTCCGAAGGCCTCGTGGAAGCGGTCGAGTTCGGGCATCTCCTTGACGCACGGTGGGCACCAGGTGGCCCAGAAGTTGATCAGCAGCGGCCGGCCTTGGAGGGCGGCCCAGTCCAGCGGGCCGCCCGATGGTTGCTCGAACTGATGCTGCCAGAAGCCGTCCGGCAGCGGGTCGCCGTCCGCTCCGGCAAGGTTGGCGGCACGGGCCGCATCCGGACCAGCGCCTGCCGCGGGGGTCGATGACCGGGTCGCCCACCACGCACCCAGGCCGGTGGCGCCGAGGCCAGCCGCCGCGAACAGCAGGGTGCGACGCCGTGTCGACGAAGGTTTTTCTGGTGGGGGGGAGGTCGGTGTGTCGGACATCAGCGGGACGGAAAGTCAAGAACGGTCGGGCGTCGCATCGGGCGTGGCCGGCTCGGCCAGCAGTCGGGTCAGGGCCTGAAGGTCTCCGCGATCGGTCCGGCCGCGGGCGTCCGGTTTCAGCGCGCCCCGCAGGTCGTCGGCGTCCAGGATGGTGAGGTGCAGGCCGATGGGTTCACCCAGGGCCGGGCAGGGGATGGTCAGGCTGAGGCGGTCGACTTCGCTGCCTCGGGGGCCGGGCACGCTGCCGACGTCATAGTCCACGCCCTTGTTGAGCAGCGTGATCTCGGCGGACTTGCTGTCGTCGCAGTACAGCTGCAGGTGGATGTCGTTCAGGCGCGTGGCGGTGCCCCGCCACACGGCACCGGTCAGATGGGGGCGAAACTCCGACAACCGTTCCATCCACACGGCGGCCAGCTCGCGCAGGGCCCGCAGCTCGGCTGGCTGGGTGTCGGCGCAGAAGATGGACAGGTACTCGAAGACGGCCGATTCCACCTGGTCGTTGTCGGGCAGCGGCGCGCGGTTGCCCAGGCCCAGCTGCTTGACGGCGCGGCGCTTGGCCTGACCGTACTCCAGGCCTTCTTCGACCACGATGCGGGCCGCGGTGGCGGCGATGTCCTCGGTGCTCATGCCCGGATTGTCGCTGTTCGGGACCGCCCGTGCGGGCGTCGGGGTCAGCCGTACACGGCCACGGGCACGGCGCTGAAGGCCGCATTGGCGCTGATGCGGTCGGTCAGCTGGTCGTCGGTCAGGTCGTTGATGCTGGCGCCAGGGTGGGCGCGCGCCACCGTCAGGGCCACGCCGGGCCGGTCATGCCCCCAGCCGTGGGGCAGGCTGACCACCCCGGGCCGGATGTCCGGGGTGATGTGCACCGGCACGCTCACCTGCCCGGTTCGTCCTTGCACGGTGACGGTCTGGCCATCCCGGAGTTGCCGGGCCGCCGCGTCATCCGGGTGGATCCACAGGGTGCAGCGCGGCTTGCCGGAAACGAGCCGCGCGCTGTTGTGCATCCACGAGTTGTTGGAGCGCACGTCGCGCCGGCCGATGAGTTTGAGGGCGGGGCGACCGTCTGCGCCCGGTTCGGGGGGCGCGGCCCGCGTGAACAGATCGGTGAGTGCCGCCAGTTCGCGCCGGACCGGTTCGGGCAGCAGGCGGATGCGGCGGCGGCGCTGCTCGAGCCGCTTGACGAGAGAGGGCCGCAGGGGACCCAGGTCCACGCCATCCGGGCGGGCCTTGAGCTGGGCGAAGGTCACCCGTCCGCCTGCCCGACGCAGCCCCAGGTCCAGCAGGCGATGCGGTGGCAGCCGACCGACCAGGCCCCGGGTCAGCAGGCCGGCCAGGCGCTGGCGGATGCCGCCCCGCTCCAGCGCCCAGGCGCGGCGCGCGTACCGGCGTGCCAGTTCGGCATAGATCTGCCAGTCATGCAGCGCCCCGTCGGCCGGCGCCACGATCGGGGGGCTGTACCGGGCCACGTTGTGCACAGCCAAGTGCAGGAAGACCAGGTCGTAGTGGTCGTGCTCGACAAAGCAGGTGGGCGGCAGGATGACGTCGGCGTGTCGGGTGGTCTCATTGATGTAGAAGTCGACCGACACCATGAAGTCGAGTTGCGCGAGCGCCGTGTCGAGCTGTCGTCCATTCGGAGTGGACAGCACCGGGTTGCCGGCGGCGGTGACCAGGGCCCGGATCTGTCCCCGGCCGGGCGTGAGCATCTCTTCGGCCAGCACGGACACGGGCAGCTCTCCGCTGAACTCGGGTGCGCCCCGCACGCGGCTGTGCCACGCGCCCAGGTGTCCCGGGCCCATCAGCTTCATGTCGATCAGGTTGAGCGCGGGGCTGGTCAGCAGGGCGCCGCCCTCGCGGTCGACGTTGCCGGTCAGCAGGTTGATGGCCTGGATCGCCCACTGGCACACGACACCGTGCGCTTGCGTGGACACCCCCATGCGCCCGTAGACCACGGCCCCCTCGGCCTGGGCCAGTTCGCGGGCGAGCCGCCGGGTGGTGGCCGCGTCCATGCCGGTGTGGGGTGCGGTCGCTTCCGGGCTGAACGGCTGCACCGCCCGCCGCACGGCATCGACCTGGTCCAGCAAGGGGGTGAGGTGCATCGGCCGCACGAGGTCTTCTTCGAACAGGGTGTGCAGCACCGCCAGCAACCAGGCCGCGTCGCTGCCCGGGTCGATGGCATGGTGTTCGTCGGCGACCGCGGCCGTTTCCGTGCGCCGCGGGTCGAGCACGACCAGCTTGCCGCCGCGCTCGCGCAGGTCCTTGAGGCGGGCGCGCACGTCGGGCACCGTCATCAGGCTGCCGTTGCTGGCGAGCGGGTTGCCCCCCAGGATCAGCATGAAGCGGGTGTGGTCGATGTCGGGAATGGGGATGGCCAGCTGGTGGCCGTACAGCCAGTGCGCGACGACGTGGTGCGGCAGCTGATCGGCCGAGGTGGCGGAAAACCGGGCGCGCGTGCGCAGCTGGCTGAAGAACAGGTGACCGTGGGTGATGTTGCCCCAGTTGTGGACGTTGGGGTTGCCCTGGTAGACGGCCACGGCGTTCGCCCCGTGCTGCTCGCGCACGCGCACCAGGCCATCCACCACGAGGTCGAAGGCCTGGTCCCACGAGATGGGCTCGAAACGGGGTTGACCGTCGGCGCCGGTCACGCGACGCACGGGCTGGCGCAGGCGATCCGGGTCTTCGTGCAGGTCCTTCAGCGCCACGGCCTTGGGGCAGATGTGGCCGCGCGACAGGGGGTCGTCCGGGTTGCCGCGGATCTGTGTGATGCGGGCCGCGGGGCCGTCGCCCTCGACCTCGAAGCGCAGCCCGCAGATGGCTTCGCAGAGGTTGCAGACACCGGTGTGGGAGCGGGAGGCGGGCGAGGGCATGCGGCAGGGGTGGTTCTGTCGGGAACCATTCCATGATGCCAGGGGGAGGCCGGGTGCCGGCCTCGGGGAAGTCTCGGGGTTGCGTCGGGCCGCGGCAGCCCGCTCAGCGTGTCTGGGCCACCCCGTCGGCGGCGTCGGCCCAGGCTGCGGCTTCGGCCTCGATCTGCGTCAGCCGGCGCAGCAGCCAGGGGGTCGGGTCGCCCTGGGGCTCGGGCAGGGCATGCGAGACGAGCACGCCGTCGTCCTGGTGGGGCGTGGCGGCCGCCAGGGGCGCAGGCGCGCGGTGCTGCCGCTCGGCAGGGTCGTCGCTGAGCCAGGCACACAGCGCGGCTTCGGTGCGCTCGATAGCGCTGGTGGCGGTGGGGCCGTGCAGGTCGCCCTGCCGGTGGGTGAGCACGATGCGCACGACCGCCAGCTGGCTGATGAGCCGGTGGCTGCGGATCAGCAGGGCCTCGAGGTGCGGGGAGCGGCTGCCGGCGTAGGCGGGTTCGCGCACGGTGCGCTGAAGGGCCTGCGCCAGCATCCAGATCGCGTCGTAGACCTCGCGCCGGGCGTGTGTGCGCTCGGGTGCCAGGGCGGAGCCCTGCTGCCAGTGCAGCACGTGGTGGGCGTAGCGGCGCAGTGCCTGCTGCAGCCGGTGTGTCAGGGCGGGCAGCTGGGCGCGTTCCCAGGAGGGAAGCACATAGCTGAATCCCCAGGCCAGGCCGGCGCCGATCAGCGTGTCGGCCAGGCGCTCGGCCGCGTCCAGCCACACGGCATGCGGCCCGGTGGCGAACATCTTGGCCTGCAGCAGCGCCATCACGGCCGCCGCCGTGGTGGTGATGCGGTAATCGCGCAGGACGTAGGCGTGCGCCAGGGCCATGCTGAGGGCCAGCACGGCAAAGCGCGCGGCCATGCCCAGCGGCAGGGACAGCAGCAGCGAGGCCACGGCGCAGCCGAGCAGGGTGCCGATGACCCGCGCGTCGCGGCGGGCCAGGGTCTGCTCCAGGCTGCCGCGCATGACGACGGCCACGGTCAGCAGCAGCCAGTGCGGGTGGCTGTCCCAGGGCAGGTGGTGGCTGAGCCACAGCGCGCAGGCCATGGCCAGCGTGGCTCGCAATGCGTAGCGCAGGGTCGGCGCGCCCAGGTGCAGTTGCCGGCGCAGCACGGGCAGCGACCACGACACCGGCGAGACGAGCGACGTCAGCAGCGGTGCCTCGGGGTGGGGGCCGGGTGCGGTGCCCTCGGCGGCGCGGCGCAGGGCCTGGCCGTGTTCATGCAGATGGCCGGCCCGGCGTGCCAGGGACTGCAGCGCCCGGCTGTCCTCGGGGGCCAGCAGGGTGGGTGCTTGTGGCGCGGGCGGTGCGGGCTCGCCCAGGCGCACGGCCAGGGCCAGGTCGGCGACCCGGTCGGCGTGCCAGTTCAGGAAATGCGCCAGACGCAGCAGGGCCGTCCGGGTCGAGGGCGAGGTGGGCAGCTGGTCGATGTCGAGCTGGCACGCCAAGACCACGTCGCGCAGGTTCACGACGTGGATGAGGGTGTCGATCTCGCGGCGGCGGCGCGCGGAAGCGTCGTGGGTGGCCCCGTCGTACAGCAGGTCTCGCGCGCTCTGGAACACATCGGCCAGCGCGGCCTGCTGTCGGATCAGGCTCAGCAGATCCTGCTGACTGCTGGTGCGGGCGTCGGGCTCGGCGCGGTCCCGGGTCCAGCGGGCCTGCGTGCGGATCAGCCGGGAGAGGTTGTGCAGGCTCTCGGCCAGCGCCAGGGTGCGGTAGCGCCGTGCCAGCGCCACGGCGCACAACTGGGCCCACAGGCCCATGAATGCCGCCCCCGCGGCCACCCACCCCAGGTGGCCCAGCGCCGCGACGCGGTCCATGGGCACCTCGCGGAATGCCGCCATCTGGAAGATGAGCGACAGGATCATCACGAAGCTGAGCGGCATGCCACGCTTGCCCCAGGCGGTCCACAGCAGGGCGCCGAAGGTCACGGCCAGCACGGTGAGCGCTTCGGCCACGGCGTGGCCGTGGGTCAGGGCCACCAGGAGCGACACCAGCAGGCTGCCCGCGATGGCAGGCAGCATCGCGGCCGGCTTGCTGCGCGCCGTGACCACGGTGTCGGCCACGCCCACCGCGCCATAACCGGAAGAGGCGGCCACGGCGGCCGGCAATCCCCACAGCGGCGCGATCACCCCGGTGCACAGCAGCAGCCCGGCGCCGATGCCCAGGCCGTTGAGGAGCGGCGCGGGCAGTCGGCGGAGCAGGCTCAGGGGCGAAGCAGAGGGCACGGAGCAGGGGCGGGCTGGTGAGCGGAGGGCCAGGCGGTGAGGGCGCCTGCCTGGCCTTCGGGCCTCACGCCTCGCGGCGCAGCGCGGGGAAGAGGATCACGTCGCGGATGTTCGGTGCGTCGGTCAGCAGCATCATCAGGCGGTCGATGCCGATGCCGCAGCCGCCCGTCGGGGGCAGGCCGTATTCCAGCGCACGGATGTAGTCGGCGTCGAAGTACATGGCTTCCTCGTCGCCGGCGTCCTTGGCGTTGGCCTGGGCCTGGAAGCGGGCGGCCTGCTCTTCGGGGTCGTTCAGCTCGGAGAAGCCGTTGCCATATTCGCGGCCGGTGATGAACAGCTCGAAGCGCTCGGTGATGCTCGGGTCGGCGTCGGAGGCGCGGGCCAGCGGGCTCACTTCCACCGGGTAGTCGATGATGAAGGTGGGTTGCCAGAGCTGCTCTTCCACGGCGGCTTCGAACAGGCCGAACTGCAGCTCGGCCAGCGTCCAGCGTGCGGGCGGCTCTTCGCCCAGGGCCTTCAGCTTGTCGTGCAGCACCTGGGCGTTGTCGGCCTCGGCTTCAGTCAGGCCGGCGTACTTCACCAGCGAGTCGCGCACCGTCAGGCGCTGGAAGGGCGATTCGAGGTCGACCTCCTTGCCGCCATACGTCAGCTTGGCGGTGCCCACGGCGGCGATGGCCGCGTGGCGCAGGATGGATTCGGTGAAGTCCATCAGGTCGTGGTGCGTCCAGTACGCCGCGTAGAACTCCATCATCGTGAACTCGGGGTTGTGCCGGACACTGATCCCCTCGTTGCGGAAGTTGCGGTTGATCTCGAACACGCGCTCGAAGCCGCCCACCACCTGGCGCTTCAGGTACAGCTCCGGCGCAATCCGCAGGAACATCTCCTGATCGAGCGCGTTGTGGTGGGTGATGAAGGGCTTGGCGTTGGCGCCCCCGGGGATGGGGTGCATCATCGGCGTTTCGACTTCCAGGAAGCCGTTGTCTACCATGAAGGCGCGGATGGAGGCAATGCCCTTCGAGCGGGCGATGAAGCGGGCGCGCGAGTCTTCGTCGACGATGAGGTCGACGTAGCGCTGGCGGTACTTCTGCTCCTGGTCGGTCATGCCGTGGAACTTGTCCGGCAGCGGGCGCAGGGCCTTGGTCAGCAGGCGGATGGACGTGACCTTGATCGACAGTTCGCCGGTCTTGGTCTTGAACAGCGTGCCCTCGGCACCCAGGATGTCGCCCAGGTCCCAGTGCTTGAAGGCGTTCAGGGCGTCGGCACCGACGTTGTCGAGCGTGACGTAAACCTGGATGCGGCCGGTGGCGTCCTGCAGCGTGCCGAAGCAGGCCTTGCCCATGACGCGCTTGAGCATCAGGCGGCCGCCGACGCTGGCCTTCACGGTCTGGGCTTCGAGGGCCTCGGCCTCGGTGCCGTCGTGGGCAGCGTGCAGGGCGCCGGCACGGTCAGCGGGCTTGAAGTCGTTCGGGAAGGCGACGCCCTGGGCGCGGATGGCGGCCAGTTTCTCGCGACGCTCGGCCACCAGTTTGTTGGTGTCCACCAGGGTGTCGGCGGGTGAGGCGTGCGTGTCGTGAGAGTGGGGCGTGCTCATGGTTCGGGCGGTCGCTGCGTTGGAGGAGGGCCCGGGTCGCAGGCGCGACTCAGGCCAAACCCTCAATTGTATGAAACCCTGCGCGACAATGGGGCCATGTCTGTTCAAGATTCACCGCCGTCCGGTCGGTTGGCGGCCCTGAAACAGGTGTGGCAGGCCGTGCCCCGCGCGGCGCTGGGCAACCTGGTGGCCAAGCTGCTGATCGTGTCGCTCGGGCTGGCCATCACCGTGCTGGTGGCCCGCCAGGGGCCGCGTGTGCAGGGGGCTTTTGCGCTGTTCGTGGCCGTCGAGTCGGCCTTGCTGACGCTGTTTTCCGGTCTCGGGCTGTGGCTGGCGCGGCAGATGTCGCGCCAGGCCGGTGCGCTGGAGGGCGCACGGCAGGGCGCACCGGCGCGGGCCTTGCCGATGCTCCGGGGCGTGCTGCGCGCGGCCGTCGGGCTGGGCGCGCTGGCGTCGCTGGTGCTGGTGGCCGTGTCCTGGTGGGCCACCACCTCCCCCTATTCGCAACTGTGGCTGCTGGCGCTGGCGGCG
>JAJUHM010000113.1 GCA_029279925.1 Aquabacterium olei | reverse complement strand
GGGGCCACCGAAGATCGGCCCCGTCTCTTCCGAAGGGGCCACCGAAGATCGGCCGGTACTTCAGGCCCGGGCCCGCCTTGATGCCGGCGGTCATGACGAGGCCCTCACGGTTCTGGATTCCTCAGCCAGCTGATCGGCTGCCGCCTCGATCGTCACCATAGCCTGCTCCAACTGGTGGCGGATGGCACCGCACAGCTCGCCGGGATCAGCAGGACTCATGTGCTGAGCGCAGCCAATCACCGTCAGCAAGATGTTGAGCTGCTGCAGCTGCCCAATGCCCCAAGCCAGCAGTCCGGCCGAGGTGGCCTCTGGCCCAACCACGACCGTAGCCTCGGGGTGCAGATGAGGACTATGAATGTCAGAACACCAGCCAGCGACGTGGCGGCCAGCGGTGAAAGCGGAACGGGTACGATTGGAATCAGCCATGATGCACGGTCCTTTCATGTGTCGTGCGTTGTGGTCAGACCCGGGGCTCGGCTCCTACCCCTTGCCCCGGGTCGCTTGTTGCCTTGTCAATGCGCAGGCCGCGTCTCCGAACCACGCGTTGCGCTGAGGGTGCTTCGACTGAGCAGCTGCGTGTTGAGCTCATGGATCTCTTCGGCCAAGTCGGCAGCCAATTCCAAAGTCGCCTCGCGAATTTCGACGTTGCAATTGGAGAATCCTTCATTGCACCCGGTGCCCGCCGTGATGACGCACATCAACGCATCCAGCTGCCGGATCCTTGTGCTCATCTGGTCAGCAGCATCCGGCACGTAGCCGCTGCGGCCCAGCGTGCGGCTGCCAGCGGAGCCGCCCTCTTGCTTTACAGTATCTCCAGCCATTTCAAGCTCCTTTCAGCTTGGTTTGGTCAGGGGCCCGTGGGTGTTCCAGCACCTTGGGGCCCCGCTTGATCGCCTGAAACCGTCAGGCAGCGGGTTTCTCTGTCCGGTTCAACCGGCAGCCGTCAAGCCGCTGGCTTTTGGTGCAGCGCAATCACATCCGCCCCTTTGGCGACATTGGCCAGGTGATCGGCCCACCACTGCATTAGCTTTGCCCGCTCCACCAGCCAGGTGGCGCGGTTGTAGGCGCCGCGCACGTCGTCACGTTCCTCGTGGGCGAGCTGCTTCTCGATCACGTCAGCATTCCACCCCGCCTCGTTGGCGCATGTGGAGAACAGCGTGCGGAAGCCATGGGCAGTTGCCATACCCTTGTAGCCCATCCGCGCCAGGGCGCTGTTCAATGTGCCTTCACTCAGCGGCTTGCCTGGGTAGTACGGGGATGGGAAGACCAGTTCAGAGGTCTTGGATAGCGGATGCATGCGAGCCAACACCGATAGCGCCTGGATCGATAGAGGAACGAGATGCTCCGCTTTCATCTTCATTCGCTCTGCGGGGATGCGCCATAGCGCCTTGTCCTGATCGATCTCGGACCACCGAGCCCCCCTTGCTTCGCCGGGCCGCACCGCGGTGAGCATCAGGAACTCAAGAGCAGCCACGGTCGTCGGATCGCCCTGGTACTGTTCAAGCTGCCTGAAAAACTGAGGCACGTCTTTCTCGGAAAGGGCCGCCCGGTGCCGAACTACTTGGGGGCGCAGGATCTCCGCTGGCTTCAGTGGGTACGTCGGGTCAACGCTGACCAGATCATGGGCGACAGCGTACCGGAACACCGCCCGCACTCGTTGGAATACTCGGCCGGCGGTTTCCCGTGCCCCCGCCGTGTCGACTTTCTGAACAAGAGCTCTGACGTCACTCGGTCGCACATCGGCCAGCGGCATACCGCCGATCGACGGGTACACGTGGTTCTCCATCGCAGCGACGGCTGCCGCCTTCGTCCCCTCGCCCCAGCGCGTGCTTGAGTGAGCCATCCACGCCTGCGCCACTGCTTTGAAGGTGTTCAGGGAGGCAGCCTTCTTAGCGGCCTTTTCTGCCTTCTTCGCCCAGCCGGGGTCGATTCCGTCAGCCAACAGCGCCCTAGCATCGTCCCGGCGCTGCCTTGCTTTGGCGAGAGTCACCTGGGGGTAGACGCCAAGAGCGAGAGTCTTCTGCTTCCCCTGGAACCTGTAACTGAACCTCCAGTACTTGCCGGCGGCCTTGACAAGGAGATGCATGCCCAGACCGTCGGTGTGCTTGTCGCCTGCAGGTGAGCCGGAGTGCTTCACGTTGCGAACGAACGTGTCGGTCAAAGCCATCTACGCCATCCCCCGTTGGTACTTGGCCTTTGGGGAGCCACGACACCAACATAGACACCAACAAATTGTTGGTATGTCATTGTGTGCCGTTGTATGACTTTGGACAACAAAAAACCGACCCACCCAGGAGAGGGGGGCGGTTAGGAGACGTTCTTAGACGACTCTGGAGCCCAATTTGGTCCCCCCGCCGGGAATCGAACCCAGATTTCTCGCTTAGGAGGCAAGCGTACTATCCGTTGTACTACAGGGAGCGACCAGGGCGCCGAGTGTACAACCAAGCAACATGGGGCAACGCCCCTCAGCCCGGCCCGGGCTCTGTCGGCATCCGCAATTCCTCGACGGTGTAGCCCTCGCGCGTCAGCGCGTCTTTCAACCACTGGGGCTGGGATCCCACACCGTCCCACGTCTCCCCGTTCAAAGGATGGCGGTATTTTGGGCGCACAGCGGGCACCAGATCCTGTGCAGGCGGGGCGGGATTCACGGGGCCATCCGCCAACAGTTCGCCAGGCGTGATGTGCCAAAAATCAACGAGCTTGCGAACTGCGCGCAGCACGGCTTCTTGTTCTGGGGTCATCATCGCGGGCCCTGGGGGGGCCGAGTGGGACCGGCCTAGCCGGAATGTGGAGGCCATGATGCTAGCAAAGCGGCGACACCTGCCGTTCAAGCCGTGATTTTCATGGCAATTTCCGCTTCAGATTTCCCCATTGGTGGCCGATGAGTGTCTATACATTTCGTACCCAAACCCGGAAAACGGGACACCGCAGGCAGGACGGCGCAGCATGATTTCCTGTCAAGACCCAACGCCACTTGACTGACGAAGAGAGCCATGCGCACCAACTTGCCCGTCATTGACAAGGCTTTTGCCTACCCAAAAGGCGCCTCCCTGGTCTCCACGACCGACCTCAAAGGACGCATCACCTACTGCAACCCGGCTTTCATCCATGTCAGTGGGTACACCCGCGACGAGTTGCTGGGCCAGCCCCACAACATGATCCGCCACCCGGACATGCCCGAGGAAGCGTTCAGGGACATGTGGGCCACGATCGAGGGCGGTCGCCCCTGGTCCGGACTGGTCAAGAACCGGCGCAAGGACGGCACCTACTACTGGGTGCGCGCCAACGTCACCCCGCTGATGGATGGCGAGCAGCCCATGGGCTACATGTCGGTGCGCACCGAGCCTGACGCGGACGACGTCGCGGCAGCCGACCGGCTGTACGCGCACATGCGCGCCGAGGCGCAAAGCGGCCACCCGACGGTGGCGCTGCGCAATGGACGCGTGGTGCGCCTTGGCTGGCGCGGCAAGCTGGCCGACATGACCTATCTCGACCTGGCGGGCGAGCTGACCCTCGCCTCCGTCCTCATGACGGCGCTCGGGTTCGGGCTGGGGGTGCTCATCGAGGACTTCATGGGCGGGCTGGGCGCATGGCGCTGGGCCATTGCCGCCGCTTTCATGGCGGCGGTCGGCCTGTTGGGGCGCGCCGTCTTCACACGGCTCGCCGTACAGCCCTTCCGTCAGTTGCTGATGACGGCCAACCGCATGGCCGCAGGTGACCTCACCGTGCCCATCCAGTCCGACAGGTTGGACATCGTCGGTCAGTTCACACGGTCTCTGAATCAGTTGCAGGTCAACCTGCGCGCCATCGTGAGCGACGCCCGCACCGAGGTCGAGCAGATGCTGGTCGCCACCCGCGAGATCGCTTCCGGCAACCAGGACCTGTCGGGCCGCACCGAGGCCCAGGCCAGCAGCCTGGAGGAAACCGCGGCCTCGATGGAGCAGATCACGGGGACCGTGCGCACGAGCGCCGACACGGCTCAACAAGCGGCCGACCTGGCGGAGCAGACGTCCGGCATCACGCACAAAAGCGACCAGGCAGTCGACAACCTGACGCGCACCATCCGCGCGATCGAGGAGTCCTCGGCACGCATCAACGACATCATCCAGGTGATCGACAGCATCGCCTTCCAGACCAACATCCTGGCGCTGAACGCGGCGGTGGAAGCGGCCCGGGCAGGTGAGCAAGGCCGCGGCTTCGCGGTGGTGGCCGCCGAGGTGCGCGCCCTTGCTCAGCGAACCGCCACAGCGGCCCGCGAGGTCAAGCAACTCATCACCGACTCGAGCGAGAAGGTCAAGGCCGGTGCCGAACTCAGCGATGCGGCCCGCCACTCGATGCGTGAAGCACTTGCCTCGGTCGACCGCGTCGGCTCGCTGGTGGGCACCATCAGCCACGGCGTGCGCGAACAGCTGACCGGCATCTCGCAGATCAACGAGGCCGTGTCCCAACTGGACGGCATCACGCAGCAGAACGCGGCAGCGGTCGAGCAGATTGCCGCGGCCTCCATGTCGATGGCAGAGCGTGCCCACGTGCTGGCCGATTCGGTCCGGGTCTTCCGACTCGACCACCAGGACAAGCAGCACGGGGCCACCGATGCCGTGGCACTGCGCAAGGCGGCGAAGGCCCATCGCACCGCCGAGGCACTGAACGCGGGTTAATCCCGAGCCCGAACCCGGGCTGCGGAGCGATTTCGCGAGCGCGGCTGGCTAGACTCGACCGAGTCAGCCCCGCCCTCACGCCATGAAACTCGCTCTGCTGTCCGACCTGCACGCCAACCGCCAGGCCACCGAGGCCGTCTATGCACACGCCCAGGAAAACGGCTTCGACAAGCTCGTGTTCCTGGGCGACTATGTGGACTACGGCGCCGACCCGGGCTGGACGCTGGACTTCGTGCGTGCGCGCCACGCCGAGGGCGCCGTGTGCGTGCGGGGCAACCATGACGACGCCCTGGGCGAGTTCACGACCAGCCAGATGGCCAGCCATGTGCAGCCCTCGCTGACCTGGACCAAGGCCCAACTGAGTACTGCGCAGCGCGACTGGCTGCTGTCCTTGCCGCTCACGGCGGAAGTCGGTCCTTGCCTGGTGGCCCACGCCAACGTGCACGACCCGGCCCACTGGGAGTACCTGCAGGGGCGGATGGAGGCCACGCGAAGCCTGTTCGCGACCACGCACCAGTTCGTGTTTTGCGGGCACATGCACCAGCCCTGCCTGTACCACCTCTCGGCCGCGGGCAAGGCAGGCGAGTTCATGCCCGTCGGGGGGGTGCCCATCAGCCTGTCGCCGGTGCGCCGCTGGCTGGCCATTCCGGGCTCGGTGGGGCAACCGCGCGACGGCAACCCTGCGGCCTGCTACGCAACCTTTGACACGGATTCAGCCCTGCTCACTTTCCATCGCGTACCTTACGACCATGAGACCGCCGCGCGCCGTGTGCGCGAGGCCGGGTTGCCCGAAGCCCTCGCAGAAAGGCTGATCCATGGACAGTGAGGAGACCACGCTGCCGCCGCCTGCCCCGCGGCTGCATGAAGGCATGGTGATCGACGGCTTTCTGCTCAAGCAGAAGCTGCACACCGGAGGCATGGCCACCCTGTGGGATGTGGTGCGCGCAGACGGCCAGCCGCGCCCGGGCGATGGCGACGGGCCGCTCATCATGAAGATCCCGCGCATCAAGGGCGGCGAGGACCCGGCCACCATCGTCGGCTTCGAAGTCGAGCAGATGGTGATGCCCGTCCTGAAAGGGCCCCATGTGCCGCGCTTCGTTGCCAAGGGTGACTTCATCCGGCAGCCCTACATCGTGATGGAGCACATACCCGGCGTGTCGCTGCGCCCCCGGCTGGACGAGGCCCCGCTGCCGCCCGACGAGGTCGCCCACATCGGCGCCCAGGTGGCCGTCGCCCTGCATGCGCTGCACAAGCAGCACGTGGTGCACCTCGACATCAAGCCGAGCAACATCCTGTTCCGACCAGACGGCACCGTGGTGCTGGTGGACTTCGGCCTGTCAAGGCACGACCAGCTGCCCGACCTGCTGGAAGAGGAGTTCTGCCTGCCCATGGGCACCGGGCCCTACATCTCGCCGGAACAGGTGCAGTTCGTGCGGAACGACCCGCGCAGCGACCTGTTCGCGCTGGGCGTGATGCTGTACCACCTGAGCACGGGCGAGCGGCCTTTCGGCCAGCCCAACACCGTCAGCGGCCTGCGCAAGCGGCTTTACACCGACCCGGTCCCGCCCCGAGCCCTCCGGCCCGACCTGCCCCCCTGGCTGCAGGAGGTCATCCTGCACTGCCTCGAGGTCGACCCCGACAAGCGCTACCAGAGCGCCGCCCAGCTGGCCAGCGACCTGCAGCACCCCGAGCAGGTCACGCTGACCGAGCGGGCCGAACGACGGGACACGGCAGGCCGCCTCCAGACGCTGCGACGGTGGTTCAAGGCCCTGGGCAACGAGCCCAAGGTGCAACACAGCACGCTGGAACACGTCGAGCGCTGCCCGATCATCATGGTCGCCATCGGTGTGAAGACGGGCACGCCCGAGCTGGACCAGAAGCTGCTGTCCACGGTCCGCCGCATCCTGCAGATCGAACCGGGTGCGCGGCTGGCCTGCGTGAGCATCATGAAAACCAACCGCATCGGCATGGACACCCTGACCGACGAGCAGGGCAACAGCCTGCACGTTCAGCAGCTGGTGGCCGTCAAGCACTGGGCTCGCCCGCTGCAGCAAGACCTCAAGCTCGACGAACATCGTCTGACCTTCCACGTCCTGGAAGCGCCAGATACGGCGACCGCCATCATCGATTTTGCGAACCGCAACCAGGTGGACCACATCGTGATGGGCGCGCGAGGCAACTCGGCGCTGCGTCGCTACCTGGGCAGTGTCAGCGCGCAGGTGGTGGCCGAGGCTGAATGCTCGGTCACCGTCGTACGGGCCTGAACGGTTTCATCACGATTCCCGATGATTTCAATCCGAACATTTTAATTTTCATGATCTGTTAGGCAGCTTAGCATTCGGTCCATGAATGCTTTGTCCAATCTGCTCGACCCTGCGGTCCTGTTCTTTGTGTTCGGCGTGACAGCCGGCCTGTTGCGCTCCAATCTCGAAATCCCGACGGCGATCAGCCGTTTCCTGTCGCTGTACCTGCTGATGTCGGTGGGGCTCAAAGGCGGCTTCTCTCTGTCACAGACCGGGCTGGGTGCCCATGTGCTGACGGGCCTGCTGGCCGCGGCCTTGCTGGCCGTCATCGTGCCCGTGATCGGCTACGCCCTGCTCAAGCGCTGGCTGAACAAGCTGGACGCGGCCGCCGTGGCGGCCACCTACGGCTCGGTGTCGGCCACCACCTTCATCGCTGCAACCCAGTACCTGACCAATCAGGGGATCGAGTACGGCGGCCACATGGCGGCCGCGCTCGTGCTGATGGAATCACCCGCCATCATCATGGCGGTGGCCCTGGCCAGCTGGGTGCGCCGTCAGCAAGGGACCGCGCCGGCGGCCCTCGCCCCAGGCCAGGAAGCCCCTCCGCCGCTGGGCGTCAAGGCGGTGCTGCACGAAGCCCTGACCGATGGCGCGCAGCTGCTCCTGTTGGGCAGTCTGGTGGTCGGCATGCTGACCGGCGAGCACGGCAAGGCCATGATGGAGCCGTTCTCGTCCGGCCTGTTCAAGGGGATGCTGGCCATCTTCCTGCTCGACATGGGCCTGCTGGTCGCGCGACAGCTGCCGCTGCTCAAGGGCGTGCCCACGGCCTTGCTCGCCTACGGCCTGCTGGCGCCGCTGGTGCACGGCGCCCTGGCCGTCGGGCTGGCCTGGACGCTGGGTCTGTCGCAAGGCGACGCCACCCTGCTGACCGTGCTGGCCGCAAGCGCCTCCTACATCGTCGTGCCGGCGGTGCTGCGTCACGCCATCCCCGAAGCCAACCCTGGGCTCTACCTGGGGCTGTCTCTCGCCGTCACTTTCGTGTTCAACATCCTCGCCGGCATCCCGCTGTACACGCTGGTGGTGGCGCGGTTGTGGCAGGGATAAGGGCGCGGTATTGAAGACCCCGGCGGGCGCCGGGGCGGAGGGGCCGAGGGGCCGCGAACGGGCGCCCCAGGTGCCTCGGGCGCGTCAGCCCAGCGCAGCCAGCGCCAGCACCTTCTGGAAGGCCTCGACCGGCTTGCCCTTGCGGGCCCGCTTGCCGATGTGCGCGGCGTAGGCACTGTTGCGCACGTCCTCTTCCTTGGGCTTGCCGCCGCGGGTCGTGCCGATCACGCGCACGCCCTGGTGCACCGTGACCGCGGCAATCAGCGGATCGCTCTGGGCATCCACTTCCATCAGCGTCAGCCCGCGGCCGCCGTTGGACTGCAGCTTGAGTTCGTCCAGTCCGAACACCAGCATGCGCCCGCCCTGTGCCAGGCAGGCCACCTGGGTGTGCCCAGGCTGCACCCGCACCGGCGGCAACAGGGTGTCGCCCTCGTCCAGCGTCAGGAAGCCCTTGCCCCCCTTCTGGCGTGTGGTCAGGTCACCCAGCTTGGCCAGCAGCCCGAAACCGCCGCTGTTGGCCAGCAGAATCACCAGCTCGGGCGAGCCGGCCAGGTAATGCTTGGGCTGGGTGCCGGATTCCAGCTCGATCATGGTGGTGATGGGCTGGCCATCCCCTCGCGCCCCCGGCAGGCTGCTGACCGGCACGCTGTACACACGGCCGTTGTTGCCCAACACGATGAGCGGATCCACCTTGCGGCATTCGAAGGTGCCGTACAGGCCGTCGCCCGCCTTGAATGCGAAGCCGGCCGGATCATGGCCGTGGCCGGTGCGCGCGCGCACCCAGCCCTTCTGGCTGATGACCACGGTCACCGGCTCGTCGATCACCTTGACCTCGGCCACGGCGCGCTTTTCGGCCTGGATAAGGGTGCGGCGGTCGTCGCCGAACTGCTTGGCGTCGGCCTCGATCTCCTTGACCACCGTGCGACGCAGCACGCTGTTGTTGCCGAGGATGTCTTCCAGCTTGCCTTGCTCGGCCCGCAGATCCGAGAGCTCCTGCTCGATCTTGATGGCTTCCAGCCGCGCCAGCTGACGCAGCCGGATTTCAAGGATGTCCTCGGCCTGGCGGTCGCTCAGCTTGAAGCGCTCGATCAGCGCAGGCTTGGGCTCGTCGCTGTGGCGGATGATCGCGATCACCTCGTCGATGTTGAGCAGCACCAGCTGCCGGCCTTCGAGGATGTGGATGCGGTCCAGCACCTTGCCCAGGCGGTGCTGGGTGCGACGCGTCACGGTTTCCATGCGGAAGCCGATCCACTCGGTCAGGATCTGCCGCAGGTTCTTCTGCGTCGGCCGGCCGTCGGCGCCCACCATGGTGAGGTTGATCGGCGCCGAGGTTTCCAGGCTGGTGTGCGCCAGCAGCGTGTTGATCAGCTCTTGCTGGTCGATGGTGCGGCTCTTGGGTTCGAACACCAGGCGCACCGGGGCGTCCTTGCTCGACTCGTCGCGCACGGCGTCCAGCACGGACAGCACCGTGGTCTTGAGCTGCAGCTGGTCGGCCGTCAATGCCTTCTTGCCGGCCTTGATCTTCGG